>JAQVQF010000067.1 GCA_028701715.1 Eubacteriales bacterium
TATCATGAAGTGCATGCTCCAAAAGAAAGTGTGATACCAGCACGATAAACAAGGGTGTGCATAAAGCAAACGGAACAAACGTGAACAAGGCTACCGGGTGCATTTTGCATTAAACTCGTGTCCTTCTTTAAAAAAGCGCATGCGAAAGCGTGCTTTTTTATTTCGCTCTGTATAAAATTTGATTTCTTTTTATTGTAATAGCCCTGCGCTTCTGCTATAATGATTAAAAATAATGTAATATTTTGCTAATATTAATTAATATAAGCGGAACAAATATAAGCAGGAGATTGTTTAATGGATGAAATAAGCATTATCCCCGTTAGGGAAAGCCCGGAATATATTGACAGAGCGGCGGACTATTTTTCAAGTAAATGGAATATTGCAAAAAGCATATATCAGGATTGCATTGTCAACAGCATAACCACGGACAGCCCTTTACCGCGATGGTATTTGATGATAAAGAATAACGATATTATCGGCGGTTATGGATTGATTGTAAATGATTATATCAGCCGGCAGGATTTATGGCCGTGGCTTTGCGCGGTTTATGTCGAAAAAAATGAACGCGGCAAGGCTCTTGGTTCCCGTTTACTGCAGCACGGACGGAGGGAGGCCGCGAAGCTGGGATTTTCCGCGGTCTATTTATGCACAAGCCATATCGGGTATTATGAAAAATACGATTGGCGGTATATCGGCGGTGCGTATGATCTCAACGGCAATGAAACACGAGTATATAAGGCTGACGCAATAAAAGAGCTTGAAGAAATGTCGGCGTTTTTTAATATCCGCGCCGATATATATGACAGTCATATGCTTGATGATTTGGGGCTGGATTCATTCTATGAGGCGGTTTCCCGTTGCTTTGGTACGCCTGTAAAACATCTGCTTGATTTGGGCTGCGGTACGGGTTTGGAGCTTGAACGACTGTTTGAGCGATTTCCCGACATGAAAGTAACCGGTGTAGACATGTCCGCCGAGATGTTAAATCAACTGGAAGCAAAATATCCCGGAAAAAACCTCAATTTGATATGCGATTCATATTTCAATGTCAATTTGGGCGGTTTATACGATTATGTGCTGTCTACATATTCCTTGCATCATTTCGACGAGGATCGTAAGTCGGAATTATATGCTAAAATTCATGCCGCATTAAAGCCGGAAGGGCTTTTTGTCTTTGGCGATTATACGGTGTCAACGCCGGAGCGGCAGAAAGAGCTTCAAAACGCAAGTGACATAAAACGCAGAGAACAAGGAATACCGGAGGGTGGTTTATACCATTTCGACACTCCCTTTACGCCCGAAGCGGAAATGTGCTTGATGAAAAAGGCGGGATTTCGATTTGCCGATATTATAAGACAGTGGGACAGCACAAGCATAATTGTCGCGGGAAAGTGAGGTTTTCATGCGCACCGAACGGGAAATGACGGATTTGATTTTAAGCGTCGCCAAAGCGGACGAGCGTATTCGCGCCGTGTATATGAACGGCTCACGCACTAATCCAAATGTCATAAAGGACGATTATCGGGATTATGATGTTGTATTTACAGTAACCGAAACGGAATCATTTATAGGCGATAAGGACTGGCTTTTAAATTTCGGCGAACCGCTCATTATTCAAGAACCGGATTCCAACGATTTGGGCTGGGGTATAGGTCGCGATTTTACGCGCCGCTATACCTGGCTTATGCTTTTCAAGGACGGTACCCGCATTGATTTAGGCGTGGAAATTATCGAAGAAACAGCGACAAGCTTTACCGCCGACACCCTGACCGTTCCTATGCTCGACAAAGACGGCATATTGCCCGTAATACCGCCGTCAAACGACAGCGGGTATTGGATCAAGCCGCCCGCCAAAGAACAATATTACGGCTGCTGCAATGAATTCTGGTGGTGTCTGAATAATGTCGCCAAGGGGATTGCCAGAGATCAATTTCCTTATGCTATGCGGATGTATACGGAAATCGTGCATGCCGAGCTTGAAAAAATGACGGAATGGTATATCGGAATAAACAACAATTTTACCGTCACTTCCGGTAAGTGGGGCAAATATTTTAAAAAATATCTCCCGCCGGATTTGTATAAAATGCATATACATACATATTCGGACGGCGATTATACCCGCTTCTGGGATGCGATATTTACCGCGTGCGATTTATTCCGCACGCTGGCGGTTTTTGTCGCGGCACATTTCGGTTATACATACCGGCAGCATGAAGAAGACGGAATGAGGGAATATTTGAGGAAGGTAAATGACAAATCATTATGAAAACACTTATCTTTAACGGTTCACCTCGTAATAACGGCGGTACGGCTGCGCTTATAAAAGAGCTTACAAGCAATATCACCGGTGAAGTTAATGTTATTAACTCATATAAATCGAACATATCGCCGTGCGTTGATTGCCGTTATTGTTGGACAAATGATAAATGCTCGCTTGACGATGATATGCAGAAAATTTATCGACATATTGATGAAGCCGATAATATTATAATTGCTTCTCCTGTTTATTTTTCGGAATTGACAGGCTCATTATTAAGCCTTATGAGCAGGCTGCAATTTCTATGGGCTGCAAGAAGGTTCCGCAATACGGAAATGCTGTCCATGAAAAAAAGAAACGGCGCGCTCATTTTGGTAGACGGCGGCGAAGGCTGTGCGGAAAACGCAATGTCGATGGGCAAATGCCTTTTGCGAAAAATGAATAGCGATTTTATCGGCTCTGTTTATTTTTCGGGAACCGAGAATGTTCCGAAAAGCGATATGATTGTGCCTGAACATATATCGGCCGAAATCAAAGAGCTGTCAATAAATTTATCGGCGCGCTTTGAAACCGATAAGGAACGGCGGTCCCGAATATATCCGGTCCTATTGTGTGAATACAATCCCACGTGGCCGCAATGGTTCGCGGAAGAAAAAATAAATTTAGAACATTTGATCGGCAAAGATAACATAGCCCGGATCAGTCATTACGGCAGCACATCCGTCCCCGGACTGATTGCCAAGCCGACGATAGATATTCTTCTTGAAATCAAAGGAAACGCCGACATTGACCGAGTGATTGCCGCTTTGCCGTCGCCGGAGTATATTTGTCTGAGCGAAGCGGGCTTGACCATGCCGACTCCCCCGCCGCATTTGATGTTCCTGAAAGGCTATCTGTCTGACGGATATGCCGAGAAAGTCTTTCATATTCATGTTGTTTACCCGCGTGATCCGCGGAATTACGATGCGACACATGACGAGCTTCTGTTCAGGGATTACCTGACAGCTCACCCCGAAGCCGCCGCCGAATACGCCGAATTGAAGCGCGGGCTGTTAAAAAATTACAAACATGACCGAGACGGATATACCGAAGCGAAAAGCGAGTTTATTCGTGCGGTCACAGAGAAAGCAAGAAAAGAAACGGACAGGGCAAAAGCCCTCTATATCTCCGACCTTGACGGAACACTGTTAAACCGAAACGCAAAATTGTCCGAATACACCGTCAATATTCTCAACGCTCTGATTGCGAAAGGCGTTCATTTTTCCGTGGCAACCGCACGAACCGCCGCAACATCGGTTTTAATGCTTGAACATGTGGCAATCAACGCGCCTTTAATCCTGATGAACGGCGTCTTAATATACGATATGACGGAAAAACGGTATGTAAAGAAAGAATTGCTTGAGAAGGAAAAAACGCATCGGATTATTTCAACGATGAAAAAAACAGAACTGACGGGCTTGATGTACGCTTTATCGGATGATGAGCTTATCACCTATTATGAGCGCCTTGACAATGAAGCGTTGAAAAATTTTGTGTACGAGCGGATGCGGAAATATAATAAGCAGTTTTCTCAAATTGATAATTTCGCAGATGCCGAAACGGAAATCATCTATTTTTGCTTTTTGGATAACGACGATAATATCCACCGTCTTTATAAAGAAATCAAAGATATTGGCGGACTCCGCATTGAAAGATATCAGGATATTTATTCTGATGATTTGTGGTATATGGAGGTTTTCAATGAAACCGCCTCGAAGTATAATGCCGTGCAGTTTCTGCGGCAGAATTACGGCTTTGACAAAGTGATCGGCTTTGGTGACAACCTGAACGACATTCCGCTTTTTGACGCCTGTGATGAATGTTACGCGGTCGCAAATGCCAAGCCGGAGCTGAAAGAAAGGGCTACTGCTGTTATCGGCGTAAATGACGAGGACGGTGTGGCGAAGTGGCTGGAGGAAAATGTGTTGTGATTATCAGAACAATGACAATCGACGATTATGAGCAGGTATATGTATTATGGCAAAATACGCCTAATATGGGGTTAAATAATCTTGACGACTCAAAAGAAGGCATTGCGAAATTTCTTGCAAGAAACCCCGGCACTTGTTTTGTCGCCGAAAAAAGCGGTAAAATTATCGGCGTTATAATTTGCGGACATGACGGACGCAGAGGATATATTTATCATACAGCGGTTGCGGACAGCGAAAAACGGCAGGGCGTGGGTACCGTTCTTGTCAATACCGCGATAAACGCGCTCAAACGCGAGGGTATAAATAAGGTCGCTCTTGTGGTTTTCGGTAAAAACGAAAAGGGCAACGACTTTTGGGAAAAGCAGGGCTTCTCCGCGAGAGGCGATTTAATTTACCGAAACAGGACAATAACGGATATGATAAGAATTGATACATGACGATAGCCTGCGGATATACCGATATTAAAATTCTTAAATTACCGACGGAATTATGATATGGCATTAACGATAATAATACCTGTTGAAAGGATGAAGGGTTTATCATGCTGGAACACAAAGGCACGGTTACGCTTGAAACAGAGCGGCTTATTCTGCGCAGATTTGTAACGGATGATGTTACAGACGCTTATAGCAACTGGCTGTCTGATCCTGATGTCGCAATGTATATGCAGTGGGACGCGCATACCGATATTAAGCAGACTCATGAGTGGGTCACCCGATATTATGTGGAAAATTATGAAAAAAATAATTTTTACCGCTGGGCGATTACATTGAAGGATGACAACCGGGTAATCGGCGCGGTGGGCTTCACCGTGGAACGCGAATATGATTCTGTCGCCGATGTTTCGTACGCCTTGTGTAAAAGGCTTTGGAATAAAGGAATAATGAGCGAGGCGCTGACCGCGGTGGTTGCATATGCGTTTAATAAGGTTAAGATAAATCGCCTTGAAGCGTTCCACGCCGTCGCTAATCCGGGTTCCGGCAGGGTATTGCAAAAAGCGGGATTTAAATTCGAAGGTCACGCGCGGCAAAAATACCGTAACCGGCATAGAGGCTTTGAAGACTGTGATATGTACGGTATAGTATCCGAGGATTATTTTAAAGCAAACCCTTATAACAGCGATTGAAATATATAAACGATAAAAATTTTAAAACAAATGTAAAAATTGAATCGAACGGTAATCGCAGGCTGTATTTGCGCCGCACAATATACCGGCGTTCGGAATTTGCCAAATTTATATGAGGAATGATTAATGGACAAGATAACGGAACTAATTCAAAGGCGACGTATGCACGGGCTGTATTTATCACGCCGCTGTGAGGATATTACCGAGCTTTCGCATGAGCTTCTCGGGCTGCATTGCTGGTTTCACCGCAACGTCGTTTTTTCCGCGTTGATTCGCGGCGCGGAGCTGGCGGGCTGGGATAACGCGCTCACCAAAACGTGGATTCATCACGCGCTGCACGGCGTGGCTCCAGACGACCTGCCGACGCTGCTTGCGATTCATGCGGGCGGGTGGCGTTGGGGCGAGCAATATAAGGAAATCGCCGACAAGGTTATAAGCCTTATGGAGGATGGCGTGTATTCCCGTGCCGAAATGCGTTTGATATTCGCGGATGAATATGACAGACAGACAATCGACAGAGCGCTGTCTCCGTGGGGCGGTGTTTTCTGTGAATTGGCGCGGCTTGGAAAGGTTGCTTTCCGTGATATGACCAGCCGCGATTTTGCCTTAATAGATGCCGAACCGACGCAAACGCGCGGCGAGGTATTACCCGATCTATTTCGCAGATTTTTAACGGCTTACGGTCCGGCGACATTCGCGGACGCGGCATGGTTTCTTGGCTTGGGTAAGGAATGGAAAAAGGACCTGTCCGCTTTGGACACGGAGGAGTATTCGCGGTTTGAATATAATAAAAAGGTCTATTACTATATAGATGATAGCACAAATATGGATGAAATACCCGAACTGACGCTGTTGTCCGGGTTTGACCCGCTTATCGTGTCATATACGGACAGGAGCGCGGTGATTTCGCCGGAATACAAGAACGCAGTCATTATGAAATCGGGCATATGCCTCCCGACCGTTGCGGTTAACGGACAGGTGGCGGGGCTTTGGAACATAAAAAAAGGCGAGCCGACCGCGGAATTTTTTACGGCGCAGCCCAAAAGGATAAAAGATGCCGCGTTTGATTTGGTTTACGGTATTTGCCGGCAAACACGGGAATATTTGTAAAGCCGCGGAATACATACAAAACCCGACCCGAATAGTTGCGATAATTATTTTCGGTTCATATATACTTTATTTGAAGGGAGGGATATTTTTGGATTTATTAAGCCGAATGAGCTTGGCAATCGCATATGTGGAAGAAAGCCTGACAGACGAAATCGACCAAGCAAAGCTGGCGCAAATCGCCTGCTGCTCATCCTATAGCTTCTACAGGATGTTTTCGTTCATCACCGATATTTCGCTCACGGAATATATTCGCAGAAGAAGATTGACTTTGGCGGCTATCGAGCTTCAAAGCAGTAATGTCAGGGTAATAGATCTGGCTTTAAAATACGGTTATGATTCGCCCGTTTCTTTTTCACGCGCGTTCCGGGCTCTGCACGGTGTCGCACCGTCGGAAGCGCGCGCCGGAGGGGTGACTTTAAAAGCATATCCGAGGATATCTTTCCGAATTTCAATAAAAGGAGAAAAGGAAATGGATTATCGTATCGAAACAAAAGAGGCGTTTCAGATTTTCGGCATCGAGGGAATTTTTCAAGCGGATGGAGGCGGGGCATATCCCAATTATCCGCATGAGCTGTGGAATCAAAATAACGCAAACGGCGCATACGAAAGGCTTGCTGCGGATGCCGGTGATTTGCCGCCGTTTATCGGTCAAAATATGTGCAGGGTTCATGGGGTATGTGATTACAAGCAAACCGAATCGGGTAAATTCGCATATATGCAGTGCGCCTTTAAAAGCAAGAACAGCCGGGTTGAGGGATATACCGTTGCCGACATTCCGGCGAACACATGGGTTATATTTCCGTCCGGAAGATTTAAATGGGACGAAGTCGGCGATGTTATAAACAATTTAAACAAACGCTTTTATTCGGAATGGCTGCCGACTGCCGAATATGAGCAGGTTAACGGTATGAGCTTTGAGGTATACGGCGGTGACTGCGATATGGGTTATGTGGAACTGTGGTTTGCGGTCGAAAAAAAGGGATAATATGTTAAAACAGGCGGTTCCAAATAAAGGAGCCGCCTTTTATTTAACAATGAGTTTTAGTCTATCCGACGCACGACGCTGTGGGTATAAGCGGTAAAGTGTTTAAGCCAAAACCCGTATGCCGCCGGGTTTATGCTCTCAAAATCCACACCGAGGCGGGTATATCCTTGTTTCTTCAGCCTTTGTATCAATATATGTAAAAGGTTTTGACCTATACCTTTGCCTCTGTGTTCCGGCATGCAGTATAAACCTTTACAATGCAGATAGCCCGGTGTGTTTTTAATAAAGGTTTCGCCGTCCAATTCCGCTCGAATAAATGCCACAGCTTGTCTGCGGTACCATGCGATATGGTATATTGATCTATTACATACCGCATTTTTAAGAAACGCGGTTTCGTCGTCCGATTCTCTGTACATAAAGAACGGGCTTTCGGCATATCCTTTGTTCAATAATGTATCCAACGGGTAAACTTCGATAAAATCCTCCTCTGTTAACTCATCAAAGGTATAGCCATCGCAGGGCGGAGCTTCGATATTATCCATAAAACGGATCGCGTCAACACAACGCATACCGAAGCCGTAACGGAAAAATTGCTCCTGCGCTGCTTTATCATGTGCATATAGACAAATTGCATGGCTGGACGCTCCTGCCCGTACCCATTTTTCACCCGCTGCTTGATACAGGCGAGCGTATATCGCCGCACGATTGTTTCCTGCCGCGCCGTTTGCTCCCATCGGAGAAAATACACCCGTTACGTCGGTTGAGCCGAAAACGTTTTTAAATGGTGATACGCTGCATAAAAAGCCAAGCATGGTATCGCCGTCAAACGCGGCGAAGCTAAAACCGTTTTCCGCGTAAGGAGTTAAGTCCGGCATTGTTTCCACAGAAGGGAGCGCGGGGATAAACCCGCGCTCCTCCTCGTAGTTTTGCATTGCTATTTGCACCGCTTTTTTAATATGAGCAACGGTGAAATCTACAATTTCTAAAATAATAAATCATCCTTTCTTTGCCCAAACGGTTGATCTGACAAAATCGGATTCATTATCGTCCAATGGTTCATCCGTGTAATTACGATAAGTTTTTTCTAAATTAAATCCCGCATCGGCAAGCCATTCGTAAACCTGTTTCAAAGTCGGAATGTGCTTATAACCCGCTGTCGATATAATTATTCGCTCATCGTTGTTTGTCAGTAAATCGCTATGACTTGCCCATGTGCATATACGCGTCACGGGATCATACACACTTCCGTAAATTTTTATTTTTCCGCCGGTTCCCAATTCATCGATATATTCAGAATTGTCACCCAATCGACCGCTTTCACCCAAGCGGTTAAAAAACTTAACGGCCGATGCGTCTGAATGCTGATCGTAATCCAAAATCAGATACCCGCCGGGGTGTAGAGCAGCCGCCGCTTTACGGATAAAAGTCTGTTGCGCTTCGGTATAATCCATTTCCGTTTCGATATTGATAAGGATATTTCCGGCCATAACGACAACATCAAATCCGGTGCCCCAATCCGCGCTTATAGCATCGGCTTGATAGCAAGTGATGTTGGGAATGTCCTTCATCCTGCCATAACAGCGGAGCAGCATAAACTCATCCGCGTCGAAACCGACAACTTTGTGACCCGCCTGCGCGAGCGGGACGCTGATCCGTCCGCCGCCGCAAGCTACTTCAAGGATGTTTTGCGGTGTCCCGTCGGTCTGCTCACATAAGATTTTTAAAATAAACTCAACATCGTTTGTTTGATTTTCAAACTTCTCATATGAGTAGGCGTACCAATGCTTTGCAATAAATTGTTTATTCAAAATGCTTTCCTCCGTTTTTACAGGAGGGTTAAAGTATAGTCACCCTCCCGTTCGTGGTGATGGTTCCGTATACTGTATTTTTCATGTCACTCAGTCCTTTCAGTTTGATTATTATTATAACGCCGAAGCGGTATAAACTTTAATGGAAATCCGTATTTCCCGATACATATTTGCCTTGCTTACGATAAACTCATTTTTGCAATATTCCATTCTTCCGCAAAGGCACGGATTGATTGCTGGCGTTGGTTTCGCGGTTTGCTTACCGCTTTTTTCGCAACCTCGTATAAGTCGCCGCTCAATGTCCATTTTTTGTTTGATTGCTGTTCTTCCGCAAAAAAAACAAACGCCGTCGCTCCCATTGTATATACATTGCTTATTTCATCAACCAATCCGGCAATTCGTATTTCTTCCGGCGACATAATGGCAGGATCGCCAATTGCTTGGCCTGTCCCGTTCATATAACATTGCTTAACATAGAAATCAATGTCGCAAATTTTAAAATCACCGTTGGAAAAATTATAAAGCGTACTCTGGTCGTTAAAATCTATTGCAACATATCCTCTTTCGGCTGCATGCACATGAAATTCAACGATACCCTCAAAAACACGTTGCTTTTCTTTGTCGGGGAGTAATTTAAACTTCGCACACATTTCGGGTTGAGGATATCCGCAGCTTTCACCGTCGAACCAATCAAAAACTGTTATGAACCCGTTGCCGATTTCCTCCGCGTCGATTATATTAATCAACAACGGATGCTTTAAATCCTTATATTTCTGAACACTATGCTTAAGTATGGAGATGGTATCTTCCGTATCCGTTCCTTCCGATTTATTTATTGTTTCGGCACCCGCGAATTTAATAAAATACCTTTTACCCGCTCTCTCTACACCAAAGCACAAATTACCCGATGATTGCTTATCAAATACTCTAAACACCCTGCC
>JAQVQF010000068.1 GCA_028701715.1 Eubacteriales bacterium
GAAAATATTTTTCTATATTTCTTGTCGTTGTATAAATATATATGATATCCGGATTGAAAGCGTCAAGCTCGGGATTGCCGAACACGGCATCCTGCCAGTATTGATTGTATTCGGAACAATAAAATTCAGGCTCTATACCGTTGTCAAGAAGAAAAAGCTCGCACATATCCGCGATATCGTTGGCGGTTGATCCGCAGAGAAACGCCGCTTTCTTTTTAATCCGCTTTACGCCGTCGGCGAGATATTGCTTTTTTAATTTTCTTTTATTTTTTATAAGAAAACCGCTGTCGAGCGGATACGATATAGACATGGCATACTCCTATTCTTCCATATTTATCATTTTTTCAAGCTTCTTGCCGACATTTCCGCAGGCGGTAAAGCCGGAAGCGATGACCAGCACGTCGGTTGCTCCGACCTCGTTTATAAAATTGACGCAGTTGCGTTTGTAATATCTGTAATCCAAAACATAAACGGTATCGAACGAGGAAAGCAGAAACGGAACCACGGCGTTGCCGTAGCTGTCCTTAAGCACCACCAGAGTACGCCCGGTGCCGGCGTTTGTCACGATTTTATACGCCATGTTGTCCAGCGCCAAAAAGATGCCGTAATTGTTCAGATTTTCGAAAAGAACGGAATGACGGATATAGCTTTCGGTTGAAAAATCGGTCTTGCCTTCCGTTAGGCAGTAGGCCGTATATACGGCGTTTTTATTTACATAATATTCGATATCGTCGGGATTGTCCTCTAATATCCGGGCGTGCTTTGAGAACACATATAAGCTCCCGACATAGCCGTGCTTTTCCCTCTTTTCATATTCATCAAGCGCGGGATACGGTACGCCGGCCTCTTTCGCGTACACCTGAGCCGCATAATATGCGCCCAGCGCCGCCCAATGATGCTCCGTACGGAAATAGACGGGCTCGTCCAAATGAGGTATCAGCGCCTCGTATACATTTATGTAATTATATGTACCCTCTTTTTCGGAGCAGGATTTAAGCGTGTCGAACACCGTTTTGCCATGATTTAAAAGGTACGCGTATTCGCCTTCCTGCGGAGCATAATAAACCGAAGCCTGCGGCGCCACCATAAGCGATACATTAACCTCCCCGACGAGCTTTTCTTTCAGCTGTGTAATATAACCGCAGAAGCTTTTTCCCATGGACAAGCTGCCTATAAACTGCTCCATGGCACGCGTGCCCACAAAAAGCACGCCGTTCTGTTCAAACACTTCATTATTGTCGTCCGTTTCCTCCTCGGAAGAATCTTCTGAGGATTCTTCCGACGATTCGTCCGATGATTCTTCCGAGGGATCTTCTGAAGGCTCCTCCGACGATTCATCGCTTGATTCTTCTGAGGATTCTTCTGAGGATTCTTCTGAGGATTCTTCCGATGATTCCGAGCTTGCTTCGTCAAAGGATTCCTCAGACGATACCCCAAAAGAGACGTCCTCTGATTCCGTGCTTTGCGCGGACGCTTCGTTGTCCTGTGATAAAGAGGTTTCCGAAATATCCTCGGATGAGCTGCGTTCGCCATATTCATCTGAATCGGTGCTTGCGTCGGTTTTCATGCCGTTGGAGCTTATACATGACGAAAATATCATTACACTGATAATAATAATTTTTAATAAGGCTATGGTCTTTTTCATTTATTGTCACTTCTTTACTTTATTGAAGCGCTTAATCCATTGTCCTCATGGCTTCAAGCTTTTTCCATATCGTTCCGCAGGCTGTAAAGCCCGACGCTATAACCAGTACGTCGGTCGCTCCGACCTCCCTTGCGAAATCGCAGCAGTTGCGTTTGAAATATCTGAAATCAAGTACATATATGGTATCGTATGAGGAAAGCAGGAAGGGCACCACGGCATTGCCGTAGCTGTCCTTTAATATAACTAAGGTTCTGCCTGTGTTATTGTTCGTTTCTATCTTTATCCCGTATCCGTCGCCGCCGAGGAATGCCGCGTAATTAGCCATATCAAATAATATCGAATTGCGCTTAAAGTCATAGTTATCAAAATCAAAATTATTTTCATAGCAATAATAAGCCGTATATTCGGCTTCTCGGTTTACATAATATGCCACCTCATCAGGATTATCCTTCAATATCTGCGCTTTGCCGGAAAAACTATATAACGAACCCACAAAACCCGTTTTAATATGCTCCTCGTATTCGCTAATGTCGGGAAAATCGACTCCCGCCATTCGTGCGAATTCCTTTGCGGCGTAATAGGCACCCAGCGCCGCCCAGTGATGTTCGGTGCGGAAAAAGATATCCTCGTCGGTATGCGCAGCCAAAGCGCCGTATACATCCACATAAACAACGCTGTCCCCGGCGTTTTCTTTCAAAAAATCGTGCATATTTTTACCCACCGTCAACAGATGGGAATATTGCCCTGCTTTGGGAGCATAATACACGGAAGCATGAGGAGCAACCATTGAATAGACATTTATGCTGTCGCCTAAGCTGTTTTTAATGTTTTGAACGCACTGCGAATAGCTGAGAGCCGAAGCTTCGCTTCCATAAAACTTTTCCATGCCTCGGTTGCCGACTATCAGTATACCCTCCTGCTCGAAAATATAAGGATCCTCTGAGCCGTTCTCAGAGCTTGACTCTGAGCTTGACTCTGAGCTTGTCTCATGACTTTCTTCCGAGCTTTCTTCCGAGCCTTCTTCCGAGCTTTCGTCAGAATTCTCTGCAAAGCTTTCGGTTGAGCTTTCGGCGGTTGATTCCTCCGCCGAAGGTTCTTGGGACGAATTGTCGTCTTGGGAGTATATGCTCTCGTCCTTTGATGCGCTTTCCGAAAGAGACGATTCGGTGCCGGATGATTCGGTTTCGGTTTCGCTTACAGCCGTATTTATATCTTTCGTGCAGGAGGAAACGCTTACCGTCAGGATCGCCAAAATTAAAATAATAACAACTGATTTATTCATTATAATATTAATCTCCGATATATTTCTGTGTGTTAACCACACGCATTTGCTCTATATATTTGTAATTTATACCGAGCGCGGTGAAAGAGCTGACTGCAAACACAACATCCGTCGCTCCGACTTTTTGTATAAAATCGATGGAATCCAGAGGGAAATATCTCATATCGATGGCGTATATGGTCTCGAAGGAGGAAAGCATGGCGGGTATCAGAGCGTTGCCGAAGGAATCCTTGAATACCACCGCCACTCTGCCGTTGCCGGCGTCGGTGGTTATTTTAAGCGAATAATTGTCACCGTCCATAAAAATCATATACCAAGCCGAAACATATGCGTCCGAAACATTAAGGAAGCAGGAATCCTTGGTCATTTTCAGCTCGGAATAATCATAAGAATACCAATTACAGGTGTATTTACCCATGTATTCATACCAAAAGAAGGTTTCAGGGTTATCCAAAAGCACCTTTGCCTTGGTTTTACCGTAAAGCGAACCGAGGAACGCTTTAGACGAACCGTCTTCGTTGAATTTTCCGTTGAGCTTATAATTGCTCTCGTTTATGGTTTTTGAACCCGGAAAATAAAGCTGCTTGAATTGTACATCCGCCGTATTTGCGAGAACCTCCGCGGCGTAATACGCGCCCAGCATCGTCCAGTGATGGTCGGTGCGGAAATATATTTCCTCCTCTTTATGCGATTTAAGGGTTTCATATATATCCACGGGCTTGACGCCGGTGTCTTTCAGACATTCGATGATATAATTAATTTTATCTATTTGCTTGCCGCCGTATTTATCGTAATAATTGCCGGTCAGATAAATCGATGACGCCACGGGGATAACCATGGAATATACATTCACCTTATCTCCGAGGTCCTTTTTGTAATTCGAAACATATTTCGCGTAAAGCTGTCCGGAGCTGTATTCGCCGCCGAAGCTTTCCATACAGCGGTTGCCTATGATTAACAGATCGTTTACTATGCCGAATTCCACATCGGGCTGTTCGGCGCTCGATTCTTCCGAGGTTTCCGGATCCGATACGGTGTCTTCATGGGACTCTTCCTCTGAGTTTACTCCGGAAAGCTCATCCGTTCTCGATTCCTCGGAATCGTCTCTCGAATAATCCGCGAAAGGATCGGAAACCTCGCCGCTCGGTCTTTCATCTTCCGACGAAGTGTCATCATCGTTTCCGTAATATTTCAAATCGGGACTGACTCCGAAAAGGTGCTTGATATACACTATGCTGTTCTTATATGTGTCGCGGTCGGGCGCGGTATCGGTAAACCAGGTTTGCATGTCCGAGTTATATTTTCCCGCAAAGTAATCTTTTAAAGTGAATTTGGGATATTCAGCAAGCGCACGCGACTCAATGGAGGATATCGTTGAACGGTTTGCGAACAGCAGGTAACAGGAAATCCCGATAAATGCCAGAGCAATCACGGCTATATTCAATTTTGCCAGAAAATTAATTGCCTTTTTTGTGTTTTTGTTGTTTTCCATATTTATTACCGTTAAAATCTGAAATAAAGGAATGGATTATTCGTCGCATCCGTCAGCATTATGCTTGATATGATAAGAAGCGTTAAATTAGTCAGAATAACAACGGCGTTCGACGCCAGCGCAAAGCTTGCCGACTTTTCCGCCAGCTTTTTAACGCGAACAAGCACGGGCATGCTGAGCACCGCCGCGACAATTATTAAAAAGATATTTTCGCGTATCGCGGTTGATGCCGAATCGGATATTATCGCATTGCCGTTGGCAAACACAAGATTTTTAAAGAAATTGCCGAGGTCGGATAATTTTTCAAAGTAAAATATACCGAAGCCTATTATAATCACAACAAGCGAATACAGGTGCGAAAGCGCTCCGGGTATCGCTTTCATGCGCTTTTTTCCTAACAGCTGTTCGATAAAGATGAAGAGTCCGAAATATAAGCCCCAGATAATAAAGTTCCAGCTTGCGCCGTGCCAGAAGCCAGTGCAGAACCATACGAGGAAAAGGCTGAAATATTTACGCCTTTTGCCGAATATCGGCACATAGAGCAGATAGTCGCGGAAAAAGGTACCCAGCGATATATGCCATCTCTGCCAGAATTCGGTGATATTTTTCGAAACGAACGGATAAATAAAGTTTTCGTTAAAATGAAAGCCGAAAATCAAGCCCATTCCTATAGCCATATCCGAATAACCCGAAAAGTCATAATAAACATAAAGGGCGAAGCAAAGCACTCCCACCGCGTTGGCGATAAAGGAGGTTTTGGCTATGTTGACATCATTTCCTATCAATGTTTGTACAAGACTGTAAAGTGAATTTGCCAATATGGCTTTTTTGGAAAGCCCTACGATAAATCTTGTTATCCCCGCGCTGATATCTTTATAATTAACTCTGCGGTTGCTTATCTCGTCCTCTATGGTGGAATAACGCACGATAGGACCCGCCACAAGCTGCGGAAACAGTGAAATATATAATAAAAGCTTGGAAAACGATTTTTGCACATCCACCTTTTCCCAGTAGCAATCGATTATATACGAGGTTATCTGGAAGGTATAAAATGAAATTCCTATGGGTAAGGCTATGTTCGGGTTTCCGACAGACAATGAAAACCAGGTGTTTATGTTTGTCACAAAGAAACCGGTATATTTAAATACCAGCAGAGTTCCTAAATTATACAGCAGCGCCAGGACCAAGCAGGTTTTCGCCATACTCGTTCCGCGGTATTTATTTATACCGAGTCCGCAGTAATAATTTACCAGAGCCGATATAAAAAGGAGTATGATATACCGCGGCTCTCCCCACGCGTAAAACGCCAGTGACGCTATTATAAGCACATAATTCCTTGCCTTTACGCTTTCACACAGGTAATAAACCAATACGCAAAGGGTCAGGAATACATATAAAAAGAATAAATCAGAAAAGACCATTCGTATCTCCAACGGTATATGCCGCGGTATTATCACCGCGGAATATGCCTAATATCAAAATGTCATTTTAAATATGTCGGACTCCAATAGCGTTTGCCCACCGTGGTGGTGGCGTCGAGTTCGCAAAGCTGAGCGACGGTAACAAACTGATATCCTTCCGCAAGCAGCTGCTCGGCGGCTATTTTAAAGGCCTCTATAGAATTTTTATACAAATCATGCATAAGGACTATAGGTTCTTGAGAGGTGCTATGAACCCTTGAAATAATATTATCCGCTATTATTTGAATATTCTGCTGGGCTATGGCAGACGTGGAACGGTCTTTATACTTCCAGTCTTCCGAATCCACAGACCAAATGATAACATTGTATTCGCTTTCGGCCGCTCTTTTTTCGGTTATGCTCCCTCCGGGTGGACGCATTAATATCGGATAATATCCCGAATATTTGTATATAAGCTCCTCTGTCTTGGAAAGCTCCGAGAAATAAATCTCGTCGGAGCAATTATGAAAATAATACTCATGAGTATAGGCGTGTATCCCTATCTCGCAGCCGAGCGAAACGGCTCTCCTTATATATCCGCCGTAGGTTTCGTTTTCAAGGAACTGTCCCACGGAAAAGAAGGTTACCGGTATGCCCTTTTCCTCGATAAAATCCAGAAGATCCGCGGTATTGGGCGAAGGTCCGTCGTCAAAGGTAAAGGCGATATACTTGACACCCTCCTGCTTTTGTATATATACAGGCTGTTCCTTTTTGGAAAGCTTGTCCGAAGCTTCATCGGAGATTTCGTCTGAGGCTTCATCCTTTGAATTCTCTGTTGATTCTTCGGAATATTCCTCAGCCGAGGAATCGGAGGATTCATCGGATTGCTGCGAGTATTCTTCGGATTTTTCCCCGGAAGATTCCGTAACGGGCTGTGAGTATTCGGAAAGCTCCTCCGACGAATTGTTTGCCTCGCTATGATCGCTTAAGTCGTTTATATCGCTTATATCGCTTGTGCCGCTGAAATCGCTTATATCGCTGATATCATTTCCCGCGCTTAAATTTTTCGCCACTAAAACGATAATCAATATCATCACGGCGAAAAACAGAATAATCATTATTCGGTTTTTGGTGTTTTCCATTTACAGATCACTTTCCTTACGATGTAAAAGCAAACGGCTTGTCCGCTTCGGCCGTAAAACAGACGGTTAACGCGGCCATTTATTCCGTTTGTTCAAAGATAACGGCGTTAATATGTAATTTTACATAAAGGTTTTTACATCCCCGCAGAGCAGAAGCCCCGCCACCACCGCAAGCATAATCGTAATAATGATAAGAGCGGTTACAATTCCGAATTTTTTAATTTTAACGTTTATGATAAATGCCGTACCGAGCAGAAGATATGCCGTTCTCATAATCCAAGACATGATACCCGGGCTGACCAAGGTCATTAACAGAGTGAGCGGCGGCAACACAAAGCAAATAACCGGTATGGGTACGCCGGTAAACTGCTTGAGGTTCAAATCCTTGGTCTCGGTTATCGCCTGGGTGTTGAAATAAGCCAGTCTTATCGCGCCGCAGCAAACATAGAAAACAAGTATTATAATATCATACCATTTATTCAATCCGTATATGTATGCGATAACCGCCGGGGCTACGCCGAAAGATACCATATCGCTTACAGTGTCGATCTGTATACCGAACATCCTCAGTTTTCTGTCCTCGCGGTTAGCGTGGCGTGCGACTCGTCCGTCGAACATATCGCACAGCCCGGCGAGGAGAATCGCCATAACAGCCAGTTTGTAATGACCCGTATAAGCAAGGAACATACTGCTCATAGCGGAAGTCATCCCCAAAAGCGTTATGAAGTTCGCCAGATTATAGTATCCTATAAACATTTTTATGACCATACCTTTCTGTGGTTATGATAAATTTATTTTAAAGCTTGATTATGCATTCCAACATTTTTAATATAATGTTTTATTTTTAAGAAGCTCAAACAGCCTGACATAGCTTTCATGACGGCTTTTCGGAATATTTCCGCATTCCACCGCCGAAATAACCGCGCAGCCTGATTCCTTGGTATGACCGCAATTACGGAATCTGCAATCAGTCATATATTCCTGCATTTCCGGGAACGAGCCTTTAAGCTCGCTGAAAGCAAGCAAATCGAATTTTTCAAAATCGATCGACGTAAATCCCGGAGTGTCCGCTATATAACCGCCGGAGGAGGTTTTAAAAAGCTCAATATGGCGGGTGGTGTTCTTCCCTCTCATAATTTTTTGACTCAGGGTTCCCGTTACGGCGTTATACTCGGGGTACATTGCGTTTAACAGGCTGGATTTGCCCACGCCCGAGGGACCTGCGAAAACCGCGATTTTACCCGAAAGACAGTTTTTCAGTTCCTCTATGCCGTCGCCCGTGTCGGATCTTGTTTTAAAGGTTCGAAAGCCGCATTTTTTATATATCCCGACATATTCGTCCGCGTTTTTGAGATCGGTTTTATTAACCACAATAATGATTTCCGCCGCCGCTTTGACACCTATGCAGGTCATCTTATCCACATAGAACAAATCGGGCTGCGGGTTGGCGGAGGCAATGACTATAACAAGCATATCGGCGTTAGCAACGCCGGGACGAGGAAAAAAATTTTTCCTCGGTTCAAGATCGGTTATAAAGCCGGTGCCGTCCCCGTTATCATTATACGCAACGATATCGCCGCAAAGCGGTTCTTTTTTTTCGAGTCTCAGGCGGGTACAGGCTTTGCAAACACAGAGCTCGTTTTCGCTGTCCACCGTAAAGAAGCCTTTGCGGCTGACTATGATTCTGCCGCGTTTTTTGCTTATTAAATTCATCAGCCTGTATTATCGCTTAGCGTAACATTAACTTCCGTATTGAACGCTACTTCGATATTCGCCGCAGGCGATTGATTTATAACCGTATCGGAAGGGGAGTTCGACTGTTCGTAAGAAACAACGCCCAGTTCAAGCCCGAGGTTGATGAGTATATCCACCGCCTGATCGAGCGTTTTGCCGCTCAGATCCGGGACCGTAACGGTTGTTTTCTTTACGCATACCGTTATGGTAACCTTTGTTCCGGGAACTTTGTCGGATACACCTTCGGCAATACTCTGTCGCAAAACCGCTCCGTCGGTGCCATTGGCGTATTCATATTCGACCTCCACCCTGTACCAGGCATCGTTTAACGCTTTAACGGCTCCCGCTTCGGTCATTCCCACGGTGGAGGGCGCCGCTTTGGCATAGCAGGGCTCTCCGTAAAGGGTTACTCCGATCGAAGTGCCGGGATTAACATAGGTTCCGGACGCAATCGTCTGAGCCACCACTGCGTATTCGGCGGTCTGGTCCTGTGCTTCGGTAGTAAAGGTGACGGCGCCGAGTGTGAGCTTTTTTTCGGATAAATATTTCAGCACCTGAGTAAAGGTATATCCCTTCAAATCGGCAGTCTTGACGGAGTCTTCCGCTATGCTGACCGTAAGAGTGATTTTCGTTCCGACGGGATAACCGGTATTCCCCGCCGCAACGCTTTGCTTCAGCACCATATCCACCGCGCCGGAGGATGGGCTGCCGGTTATCGATACCGAATAACCCGCTTGTTCAAGCAATTGTGTGGCGACGGTTACGTTTTTACCCAAAACATCCGGTACCGGCGAAGCCAAGTCAATACCCTCGCCGCTTATCAAAAGATTAATTACCGTACCCGCCGCCGCGGAGGTACCGGACTTAACCCCCTGATTGATAACCGTGCCGGAGGTATAAATAGAATCGACATAGCTGACGCTGCCCACTATAAAGCCGGCCGCGTTTATTTTGGCGGCAGCCGCGTCAAGGGTCATGCCGAAGTAATTTTCAACGGTCTTATGCTGTGTATAATGACTTACCGTCAGCGTAACCATAGTCCAGGGAGCAAGCCCCGTCGTATAGGCCGGAATATCCTGAGCGATAACCTGTCCTTCGGGCTTGTCGCTGTTTTCATAAACGACACTCACAAGATAATAGGCATTTTCAAGCTTATCTTTTGCCGAATCGACATCATCGCCCACCACTTTGGGCATGGTTTTGGCTTCGTTTATTTCCGTTCCCTGACATATATAGAGCGTAACGGTGGCGCCGGGCTGGATAAACGATCCTATTTCAGGCTTGGTATTTACAATTTGCTTTTCATTGGCATAGACATCGGTTACATATTCCGTAACGGCATACAGATTATACTGTTTGAGTATTTTTTCCGCTTCGGATGCGGTCATATATTTAACGTCGGGAACGGTCAGGTTGTCGGGATATTTGTTTACCGAAATTTTAATACGGCATTTGCCGTCGGAGGTGCGTATGTTTCC
>JAQVQF010000069.1 GCA_028701715.1 Eubacteriales bacterium
AATCTGCGATTTTTCAAAGTAGGACAAGGGCATGGGTAAAAAGCTGCTGAGTATGCTTATAGCCGCGCTGTTTAATAAACAGGGTTATGAAAAAATCATACTGGACACCAATGTCAACAATAAACGCGCGCAGCACGTTTACGAACAGTTGGGATTTATAAAGCTGCGGGTAAACGAAAATTCCCGGAAAAACCAGCTCGGCGAGCTGCAGTCGTCGATCGATTATGAACTGAGCCGTGAAAGCTTCAAGGATTTTTCATAGTATATAACGAATTTTTCCATAAAATTATACGCGGACAGTCATTTAAGCCGCGGGGCTGCTTCAGCCTTCCTTTAGAATTATTATTCTTTTATGCCAATGTTCATTTATATAAAAAATTCTCTTGACAAAACAGTAAAAATTTGATATATTATATTAGAATATACAATACGAAAAAGCAAAAATTCCGTGAGGAATTGACGCAAAGCTATAGGGGTTCAACTTGCAGAGGTGAAAGACTCTCGTTTGGAGTGGTTTTCATGTCCTGCCGGCAGAGCCAGCCAGTTGCCGTGGACAGAATAACATTTCTGTTTTACGGCGTTTTTTATTCCCGGACGTAAAACATATAAACATATAAATATAAACATATGATCATATCACTCGGCACGGATATAATTATACGTTAAGCGTTAGAGTTAAATAATAAATCAGATATCCGTTAAACGATAGATAGATAATATATAATAAGAATTCATTGGCATAAGGATTATTATAAATATGAAAAAGCAGCTGATTCTGACAGTTATATTTCTTTTAATTAGTATATCGGTGCTGGGTGTAGCCTCGTATGCCTGGTTTTCAGCCAACGACAAAGTAACCGCTTCGGGTATGCAGGTATCCGTGGATGTACCCATTAATGTAATGGCGTCGCTTGACGCGCCCGCAAGCGTCACATCGCTCGAGGGCTTCGCATCGTCTTTCAGCTTCGGCACTTTACAGACGGAAGACGATGAATTGCATATTTCCGAATATGATATGCTCGTTCCGGTCACAAGCGCGGACGGAATTCACTTTGCTTATCTCCCTTTCAGATATGTCGCTTCCAACGGCTGCCCGAAAGTGGGTACGACCCTTTCGGATTATCAGCTTATCGGCACGGCTTCGAATATAGGCTATTATATCGATATATCTCTGTATCTTACCACCACGAATTATTATAATTTGAATTTATATGTAAAAAGCATAAACATAAGCGATCCTACCGGTAACAATACAATTACCGGAGCGGTACGCTGCGCGGTGCTGAAGAAGGTTTCGGACTCGTATGACTGTATCGTTTATGCCAAGGATTCGGCTGCCGCGCCGCTTGCTTCGGCTGACGATATATATTATCCGCTTATATCAGACGGTGCCGTGCTGTCGGAATCGATATCGGACACTCCCGGATATGAGAGCGAATATTACATATCGCATCCGCTTGAGGATAATCCTTATATACCGTCCGAATCGAATACAATTACGGTAAGAGCCTGCGAAAAGGTCGGCGGCATTATCACCTATTATACCACCGAGGTGCGTCTGCGTATATGGGTGGAGGGCACCGACAGCAGTGCGGTTTTCGCAAACGCGGGATCTTATTTCGCGGTTTCGGTGGAAATAGCCGTAAACGAAGACTGACCGACAGACAGGAGCGAAAGCGTTAAGGGTGAAAAAATTGAAAAAAGCGTCAATAATCATATTAAATACGTTTTCTGTGCTGCTTGTCCTTATCGCCGTGGCGGTATCGGTGTTTATATTTGCCACCGATAACCGTTATTCGGAGCCGATATTCGGCGATACCATGCTGCTTACCGTACATGAGGATGACGGAATTGATAATATAAAAGCCGGCTCGCTTGCCATTATTGATATGACTTTAAAATCGGAAAGCGAATATTACGCTTCATTTCTCGGAAACGGCACAAAAATCACACGCGATAAGACGGCATGCATAGGAACGGTTAAAGGATATATTCCGTATTTAGGCGGTATTATTGATTTTTTCAGGAATCCGCTCGGCTTTTTCCTTTGCATTGTGCTTCCTCTGACAGCTGTTGTTATCCGCTATATCATTAAAATAGTTTTGTTAACCAAGGGATACGGGGAAAAGAAAACAAACAGGAAAGATAAATCCGACGATATTTCCCTGCCGAAAGGCGGAAGCGTATGACACGGAAAAAATATTCACCCGTAAAAAGCTTTATTTATCTTTTGATATTAACGGTTGTCCTTGCTTTTTCGCTTTATAATCTTTTTTCAGAAAACGCAAGGTCCTGGTTTGCAAGCAATAAGAGCATTTATGTAAATCCTTTGTACGGAAGGGTGCTGACATCGGGCGCGGGACGAAATCTCACTTCGTTTAAAAATAACGATCCGAGCAATTTGAATTTTGTTATCGTGGACGAATCCGGGGACGAAACCGCCAGCATAAGGATGGTGCCGGGGGATATAGTGCATTTCGTTTTTCTTGTGTCTCTACCCGACCCGTCGCTTTTCGACAACTCAAACCTTATACTAAACGGTATATACGGCGACAATATGCTGCGGGAAATATGCACCATCGGAGCGAATACAATTCAGGTTTCACCCGTGACAGTCACGGTTGACGACACGGCAGAGCTTCCCGTGTACAGTTACGAGCATTCCGGGACCTGGCAGACGCTTACCAACGCTGTCATGGAGTCGCTCGGTTCGGAAGGAAACGAGCTGGCAATACCGTTGGGCGAATGTAATGTGACCGGTACGATTGCCGAGGCGGGCGCATATGCCGGATCATATCTGTTCCTTGTCGACGTGCCGGCGCTCTATATCGACACCGGAGAAAACCAAAATTCTCAGAAATGTGAATACGAGGTCAATTCCGACGGCATGTGGATACCTGTCGAAGGACAGACAACGGGTGTTCTGATAATAGAAAGATGCATTATAACTCAAAACGATTGAAATATTAAGTAAAGGGGAAGCGACAACGTTATGAGCAAATACGACATAAAAAAGCTTGCGTTCAGCGCGTTTACGGCTGTGTGTGCTCTTTTTGTCATGTCTTTGTCGGCATATGCCTGGTTCTTTTTCCCGCTTACCCAAAACACCTCCGTATATACGGACGGGGTGACCGATATAGAGGTCAAGGCGTATGTATATAATCGGCAAACGGAAGCTTTCGGCAGCGGCATAGAGGCTGCCGGAACCCCGGCAATAATTTCGCTTAATTATTACGATAACAACGGAAATGTAAACATTCCTTACTTTTTCCTTTGGGGCGGTGAATATACTTCCAACGATATATACCAGACAATATATAAAATTGAAGTAACCTACGGCAACGAGGCCGAGGCTTACCCGGCAAAGCTTGGTTTTTACGGGAATTTTGAGTTCGATTTTCGTTGTATGGGAAACGATAACGAGGAGTATAATGTCAGATTCATGAAGCTGTCCTATTTTGTGCCCGATGACGAAACAGCCGGCGATTATCTTAATACATCCCTTTATATTCCCTTCGGTGATACCGACTACACCGACGGAAGCAATGTCACATTAAGTACAA
Organism: Eubacteriales bacterium; assembly: GCA_028701715.1. Taxonomy (GTDB): domain Bacteria; phylum Bacillota; class Clostridia; order Oscillospirales; family CAG-382; genus UBA1206. The sequence continues at coordinate 3,564 of JAQVQF010000069.1, forward strand.
TTCAAGGCAGCCCCGCGGAGTTTCAAACATATGTCATGACCTTTTACCTTCTTTTTGAAACGGACATTTTATCGTTAAACGAAAAAGCTTATTTAATAGCGGAGGAATTCGGCCTGCTTGACGCCGATTATGCGATAAATATAAGCCTTTACTGCCGCACGCTTCCGGTTAATGAATATAATCCATGACAGGGTGCGTCGGTGATATGAAAAAAAATACCGTATATGTTAAAGCTATAAATTGCGCTCTCAGTCTAATTATAATAATCGCTTTGCTTGGCGTTATGTTTGCCATGTTTTTTAAATCCTCCGCGGCAAGCCTGAGCATTGGCGGATTGCGTTTATTCAAGATAATCACCGGCAGCATGGAACCCGTATATGCGGTCGGAGATTATGTGATTTCACGAAGCATTTCGCCCGATAAGCTCAAAGAAGGAGACATTATAGCCTTTTTTTCCGAAAACGAGGATACAAAGGGCGAAATTATTATCCATCGTATTGTATCTGTCGGGGACAACGACACTTTTATCACACGCGGTGACGCCAATGCGACGGATGATACAAGCACGGTAAGCGGTAAAAATATAATCGGCGAGATTGTTTCTCACCTGACCTTTCTTAAATATGCGGACAGATTATTTTCACGCATGTGGGCTTTCATAGTGTTTATTGCCGTTCCTTTGGTCGGTATGATTGTGAATGAAGCTGTCGGTTTGGTTAAAAAAGCAAAGCAAAGCCGAAATATATCGTCGGTAATTATAAAATACGGACTGGATCCCGAAGATGAGGAACTGCAAAAAATCGCAAGGCAATACGGCGAGGACGCCGTACGGGATATAGCCGAATCCCAAAAACAGCCTTGAAAGCACAATTTAACGTAACGCTCCTCCGGAGCCCTTTAAGGAGATATATCGGATGAAAATTGAAGGAAAAATTAAGTCAAAGCTGGTGTGTGTCGTTCTTGCGGCGCTTATATTAATCCCCATGCTCGTGCCGCTTGGTATGGCTTATTTTGAATATTTGGCAAAGCATGATGTGCTGATAAACGGAGACGGCAGTATAAATCAGAACGCTTTCGGCGTTTTAAACGGCGAGGAATACAGAGCTTCCGAATACGGTTACGGAACCACTCCCGAAAATCCCTTCACCATAGACAACATCGACCATCTGTATAACCTTATCAAGCTGAATAACAGCGGTCGAATGATAAACGCTAAAATGAACGGCGAAGTTTATGAAAACCCCCAGTATTACTTTGTACTTAATTTTACCGGTCAAGATCTGCCTCAGGTATTAAATCTCAACGGTATTACCATCCCCTCCGTGGGCAACAATGATTATCCCTTTATTGACCAATTTTCGGGTCTTTTATACGCTTACTGCTACAATGAGGATTCATATGTTTATCTGAGCGGGCTTATTGATACCGTAAATGTAGAGGTAAATTCCTCCACCGGAGAGGTTACCATCGACGGAGTGGTAACGGAGGTGCTAAATTCGGATGTACAAAGCGGTAAGTACATAAAAATTCCCGAAAGGTACATAGACTTTATGGATGAGGACGACGGCATTACAGACGGCAATAATATATATGTACCCGTCTCAAGTCTGAAGCCGATACACAACGTGATCGCCAACGCGACGGTCAGCGTACCAGACGATCAGATAGATGTCGGCTTTTTCAACACAATCGCACGGGATACCGTCATGACGGCGAGCGGAAGCGTGGAAGTGGAAGCCTGCGTAAAGGATGTTATATTCTATAACCTTACCATTAACTGTGTCGAACAAGCCGAAAGCAGCGGCAGTGTTTGGACCGCTCTCAGCGCGGTTTGGGATTCACTGTTCGGCAACCATAATTTTGAGGATACAAATACCTACGATCCCGTGAGCAACGTATATTATGAACGTCATATAGGGCTTTTCGCCGGGCATATAGACGGCGCGGCGGCAAATATCACGGTGGCTGGAGATTGCAGAATTCAAATTGACAGCACAAATGTCAATTATTATTCCGCTTATACTACGGTCGGTTTTATCCATGAGGACGCGGTGATAGGCAATATTCCGTTTTCGGAAATGCTGACCTCCGGCGAAAACGTAAGCGATATAACCGGCTGCATGTTCGCGGATTCGATATACGCCGTCGCCGAAAGCGAAATCGGCGGTCTGACGCAATATGAGCTTACCGGAATTCCCGCGTCCGGGCTTTGGAAGGGCACGCAGCAAGCATCCGACGGCAATTTGTATTTTACCTACGGCTCGTTCCATTTTATTTTATCGGACGAGAGCGATATGGTCGGAAAAATCTGGTCGGGCGAAAGCGAAATCAAGCTGTTAAACGAGGAAGGCTATACCGCCAAACGGTCGGTGCTTTATTGTAACGACGAATACCGTTATACCGATTCCCCTCAGACGGGCGGAAGCCTGATACCCGGCGCCGCGTCCGCCAATGAAACGCAGTATCAAGGAATGCATACCTTGATAGCCTCCGGCAGTACGCTGGATAAGGGTAAGTATATTATCACCGCAAAAATACCCGTTGACGGCGGCTATGAATATTACGCATTGAAGATAATCGCCGAAATTGTTGACGAAAATCAATTGATATATTCCTTTGACAATTCGGTAAAATGCCAAGTGACCGACTACATTAACGACGAAACCGGGAATTTAAGCATTTATTCGAGCGCTCTTTGGCAAACGGCGGCGGATTCGCCTACACCCACCTTCCGTAATACCCGTTTTGATACGCAATATTTTACCGTTTCGGTTGCTGACGGCGATGTTACGAAAGGGCTTACCGCGGTTTCGGCGGATGCCGAAAGCTTTAAATGCAATGTGTTGGAAAACAGTCTTACATATACTGTCACCGAAAATACCGAAAACGGTATCGTTTCCACCGATTATTATTTGAATTATAATACCGATAACGGCTTTTATTTCAGCAAATCCAAAAATACAATTATTGAAATTTACCGTTTATCCAACGGTTTCAGCATAGAGCTTGTGGACGACGCGGAGAAAATCACGGAAAACGAAGATTATCTTATTGTCGGTAAAAGCGGCTCAACCTATTATCTGCTCGGAGAGGAAATTCTTGAGGAAGCAGGCTCCACGGTAGTCACCGCCACGGGTACCTTCGGCGCTGATTACGTCTTTTCCGAAATGCCGAGCCTTTGGTCTCTACAGGAATATCAGAATTTCAGGCAGTATATCTGGTACGCCGGCACCGCATCGTCTTCCGGCAGCACGGCTTCGGTAATATTCAACGAAAAAGTCGGCGGCGTGTATTACCTTGACATCTCCGAAGGTCAGCTGGATATGACCTCCGGCACTCCTTCGTCCCCGTGGATTTATACTCAGGGGGCAAGCGGCGGCACTCTGGCCAACGGAGTCTATTACCTGAAGTTCGCTTATGCTTCCGCAACGGAAACGAATTTTTCTGTTGTCCCCACCGTTTCAACAATATATATATACAAAATAATTCCCCAGGACGACGACCCGAAATATACGACATACCGAGGCGCCAATCTGGTGACATCAGAAAGCTCCTCGGTAGAAAGCGGACAGTATGTCATCGCCTCAAATATAGGCACGCAGCAATCACCGTCATATGTCGCGCTTACTCTTGATGTAAACGGCAATATTTTAAGCACCGATGTGACCTCGTATATAACCGGCAGCGCCGAAATGGACCCTCCCACGGAGATATACGATCCGTACGGGAATTATAAATGGGAGGTCGATACGACAAGCACAACGCCTGTTTTGCGCAATAAGGGTACGAGTACATTTCTTTCGGCCTCAGGCACAAATCTTTCCGCGTACGGCTCTGCTGTCAGCTGGAGATACAACGCCGGTATGAAGCATCTGTATTATACCGAAACAAACGGCGGCGTAACCGTTTATCGTTATCTGTGCTATGACACTTCTTCAGGCGGCTTTTGTCTGACGGAGGGTATGCTTTCGGGCGGTACATATATATATGATATAGGTATGTTCAAGGTTATATATACCTATACCTACACCAGCGTCACAGAGGTATCTTCGCTGACTGCCGGGAAATCATACATGATAGCCACTCAGCCGCTCGGCGGAATTTCCACCACGACTTCATATGTGGTCGGTTCCGAATCCACTCTTATGAATTCCGACCCCAAGCTGATACCCCTGACACCTTCCAATACCTCCTATACCGGCACGACCATGACGACGACCGAGGATCTTTCCTACTATAAATGGACATATTCATATGATCCGAATTACTGGAATATATTTACCAATTATCAAAACAACGGCACCAACGGTACCACCGCCGCATATCTTTCGGTATCGAGCGCGGGCGGAACGCGTACCTTTGCAATAACAAATCTGCTAAACAACGCTCAAAACAATCAAACTTATTATAACAGCAATAATCCGGTTACTCATTTCGAATATTCGGACAGAACATCGGGCGGTTCGATATTGAAATTCCGCGGAACGGGATACTATTATTACCTTTATACGCCGCCTGTTCCCGGTTTTGTAAAAATATACAACGGCGGGTCTACTTCTTCACTGACCGCATATTATATTTATTTATATGATGTGACTAATTATACAACCGACGTGGGTTTTGAGCTTGTAAGCACAAAAGGTGACAACCTTGAGGCGAATTATCATTATATGATAACCGTTCGTACAGGGGAAGAGGAAAATCCGCAGACCCAGTATTACGCTTTGAGCGAATCCGTGGGTGATGACGGTTATTTGCGCTTTACAGGAATTAATGTTACCTCCCAGTGTAAAGCGATAAATAACAGCTATGTGGAATCGGAGGGAATTATCAAATACCACAGCACGGACGCCGATATAATGGTGCCTCTCGATTCCGATTGGTATCAGACTAATTCCACGAAAGAGCTGTTCTTCTACCATTCGGAATACTCTACGGAAGCATTAAAGCAATATTTGGATGTATCATCGTCCGACCCCACGCAATTTGCGCTTACCGGCATAACGACAGGGTCAAGCCAGACCTCGGTAAACTGGTATTATGACGAGGTCAACCATTATTTTAAGTATTATATCGGGGAAACGGTTTATTATTTAACATACGACAGAAGCGGGGACGTTTTTTCGCTTACGACAGACATAAGCCAAGCGGTTAAAGCATTTATATACCGTTTCAAACCGACATATATTGTTTCTCAGGTGACCTCCACAGCCGAAGAAAGCCTGAAAAACGGTTATTATATTGTCACCGCCAAGGACTCAAGCAGCGATATAGCGCTGGGTATGGACAATACCTCCATGACCGCGTCGGATATCACCGATTATCTTTCCAATATAAACGCGTCGACCGGTAATATAGAAATGACCGAGACCCAGTATAATGATCTGTTGCAATTTATCTGGTATCAGCGTTATTACGATTACTACAGCGACCAGTATAACAGCGCGGGCACAAGCGCCATATCCCTGTTGTTTTCGCAATACGCGACGGGCGGTTTTGTCGCCAACAGCAGCGACATAGGCTTTTCACCCGCAAGCTATCCTATGGAATGGCTGACCGCTTCCGCAAGCGGCGGAACATGGACATTCAAGAATAATGAGGTTAACGGCAGTATAACATCCGGTTCCCGCGGTATTCTTTACGGCGGAATTAAGTATTACCTGCAAATCGGCGACGGAAATATAACCACCGGAAGCTATTTGAATTCTTTGACTTCCGGCACGGAATTTTCGGCATCGGGTTCATATGTGTATCTCTGTGATACAAGTGGTAATGCAGTAACAAGCATGACACAGCTGAGTGCCGGTTCGTCATATTTGTTGCGTGCCACATCCAACGGACGTACCCTTATGGTTAAAAATACAAACGGAACAATATCGCTTGTGGATTATAATCTTTCAAGCACAACCGGCTGTCTGTGGACGGCGACTCTGGCTCCTGGAGGCTTCACTCTGAAAAACGGTTCGCATTACGCCGCCGCCAATTCAAGCTCTGCGGTGACCGCGTCGACCACCTCCGCGGGGATATGGTATTTCGGCAGCGGAGGAATACTTGAATATACCACGGTAAATATACCTTACAGATCCAGCAATACAAATGCGAGTTTATCTACTAACGCCGGACAATACTGGGCAAGGGTGTATAAATATTCAGACAGCGGCAGTACGACCACATTGACTCCGGCAACCTCAATAAATACCACTGATAATTATGTGATAGTGATGTATAACGGCAGCTCATATTATGCCATGTATTTGCACAGCAATAACTCTATCAGACCTTATTCCATATCTCCTACCGTTTTGGGAAGCAATCTGATAATATCTTCGCTGGCTACAGCCTATCAGTTCGGCGCGGCTGTCAACGGAAGAGGCATGTACAGGTTTGTCTCACGGGCAAGAACACGTTATCTTAATTACGACGAACCCAACCTGACAAGCGTTACCGAGGTATCCTCATATATCTGGTCGGTGGACAGTAACGGATATTTCTATTACGTGACGCATGCCACCGCCTATAACCCCTGTGTGCTCTACAGCAGCTATTACACCGCGAATTCCAC
>JAQVQF010000070.1 GCA_028701715.1 Eubacteriales bacterium
TTTAATGGTTTCCGAATCACCCCTGCGGTTCATCCTTTTTAAAATACCGTCGTTTATATGCTGTATGGGCACATCTATATATTTGACAAGCTTGGGATTTACTGCGAATTCCTCAATGAGCGAATCGGTAACGCGTTCGGGATAGCAATAAAGCACTCTTATCCATTCGATACCCGCTATTTCGGAAAGGGAGCGTATGAGCTTGTCAAGACGGGAGGAGCCGTAAAGGTCTTCCCCGTAACGGGTGGTATCCTGAGCGACAAGACATATTTCCTTTACGCCCAGCGACGCCATTTCCTTTACCTCATCGGTAATTTCGGACATGGGGCGGCTGCGGTATTTTCCGCGCAGCGCGGGTATAATACAATAAGTGCAGCGATTGTCGCAGCCTTCCGCTATCTGAATATAAGCGAAATGCGAGGGCGTGGTTATTACCCTGCCGCCGCCGAACGGCGATGTATCCGGACTGTCGCACCTTAAATAACGCCTTGCGTTGTATGCGTTTTCCACCGCTTCAATGATATTCACGTACGAACCCGTACCTATTACGCAATCGACTTCAGGCAGCTTTTCAAATATTTCCTCGCGGTATCTTTCCGCAAGGCAGCCCGCCACGACGATACCCTTTAGCTGTCGGTTTTTCTTAAGCCACGCGATGTCGAGTACATTGTCAATAGCTTCCTGCTTGGCGGATTGTATGAAGGCGCAGGTGTTTATAACCATAACATCCGCGTCGATGTCCTCTGCGACTATATCATAGCCCGCATCAACGCATTTTGAAATCATCGTTTCCGTATTAATAAGGTTTTTGGGGCATCCCAAGGATACAAAGCCCACTTTTATCGGCATGATTGGATTATTCCCACTTTCCGTATTGCGTTTTGATTTTAAATTTATATTTATATTTACAGCAGTATCTATATAATTTGATATACCGGTTATTCGTCAGTATATCCTTCTTCGGCGTATTCGTCAAGGGTTGATTTTTCAAGCATGCAATCCTCAAGGGCGGATTTTATTTCGTCCCACGAATAGCCGGCTCTGAACAGAAAATTGCCGAGCTTTGCCTTGGATTTTCTGTCGGACAAATCATATTTTTTACCGGCGACTTCCCTTTTAATTAAAATTGTCAGGTTTTCCGTAAAAATATTCGCGTCGGTGTTTTCAAGCGCGTTATTGATGTCATCGCGGGTAAAGCCTTTTTCGTAAAGATAATTTTTTATTCTCATTTTGCCCCAACGGCGTTTTTCGGCAAGCTCGTCCGCGCGCCGTTCGGCAAGGCTTGAGTCGTCGAGATATCCCTTTTCCGTCAGCAGGTTTATTACCGCGGAAATAACGTCGTCGCCGAAGCTTTTCGTAAGCTTCAGCTTTTCGCCGAGCCGACGCGTCGAAAGGTCGCCGCTTGACAAGTATGACTGCGCTTTTTTAATACACGCGAGCTTTTCAGCGAAAAAAGAGAGCTTTTCTATATCAACCGTTCCGCTTTGGGAAATTCCAAGCGCGAGAAAGTCGGCTTCCGTAATAAGATAATCTTCTCCCCCGCAGGCGACGGCGATTTCGTGTCTTTCGTCATGGACGGTAATGCCGTCTACGGGTAAAATCGTCATCATTCGTCGGAGGTTTCCGGCATCGTGTCGTCGGAGCAGGCGAAGCCGCCGTTGGATTTTTTATAGGCTTCCCTGACCTTGGTTCTTATTTCCTCAAACAGAGCCTTGTTTTCGCACAGCGTTTTCCTGACATTTTCCTTGCCCTGACACAGACGCTGACCGTTGTAGGAAAACCATGAGCCTGATTTTTCGATAATATTAAAATAAACGCCCAGCTCCACCAATTCGCTTTCCTTCGAAATGCCCTTGCCGTAAATAATGTCGAATTCCGCCGTTTTAAAGGGCGGAGCGACCTTGTTTTTAACAACCTTGCATTTAACGTGGTTGCCTATTGCCTCCGTGCCTTCCTTGATCTGCTCGCCTCTCCTTACGTCTATGCGTACGGAGGCATAAAATTTCAACGCTCTGCCGCCGGTAGTGACTTCCGGATTGCCGTACATCACGCCGACTTTTTCGCGCAGCTGGTTTATAAACACCACTATGCAGTTGGATCTGGAAATGGCTCCGGAAAGCTTGCGCAGCGCCTGCGACATTAAACGCGCGTGAAGTCCCACATGGGACGCTCCCATGTCGCCCTCTATTTCGCTTCTGGGAACGAGAGCCGCGACGGAATCTATAACGACTATTTCCACCGCGCCGGAACGCACAAGCGCGTCGCATACCTCAAGAGCGGTTTCGCCGTCGTCGGGCTGCGATACAAGCAGGTCGTTTATATTCACGCCGAGCGCTTTGGCGTATATGGGGTCGAGGGCGTGCTCCGCGTCGATAAACGCGGCTTCGCCGCCTTCCTTTTGAATTTCGGCTATCATATGTAAAGCGACGGTGGTTTTACCGGAGGATTCCGGCCCGTAAATTTCGACAATTCTGCCTTTCGGAACGCCGCCGATACCCAATGCCAGATCAAGCGAAAGACTGCCCGTAGAGACCGCCTTTACTTCCATCGACGGGTTTTCGCCGAGTCTCATTATAATTCCTTTACCTTCTTTTTTTTCAAGCAGAGCGAGCGCGGTATCCAAAGCTTTTTTTCTTGCGGCGATACTGTCCTTGACTGTTTCGTTTTCTGCCATGGCTGACGTCCTTTCAAAATAATATTGCTCAATAACGCGCTTTGAGCCGTTGAGCTTTTGAGCTTTTGAGCCGACGGTAAATATATAACCGTTTAAGATTCATGCGAATAAGCTTTATCTTAAAGCGTAAACCGCTTAGCGTAAGCGTAAACCGTTTGTCGCAAACGCAAACCGTTTGTCACAAACGTAAACCGTTTATCGTAAACGCAAACCGCACGAACTAATGTTCATTTTATTCTATCATATCATATATTAATTGTCAATGTTTTTTTACCGTTAAACTATATTTTGATAAAAATAGGCATTTTTAATTATTATTATCCCGTATTTTGTGGAAAGAGTCTATTTACTTTATGTAAATTTAGTAATATAATCAGTATGTGGAACAAACAGTTTGGTATTTCGGCGGCTTTTTACCCGTTTCGGAATTAAAAACCGTCCGGGACAACGTAAGCATACATACAAACATTAAAATTTAATAAGTTAAAAGGAAGGTCTGTGAATGAAAGAAACTTCGAATCACGGCGAGCTTTGTCTTATAGTGCTGAAAAGCGCGAGAGAGCTCGGCATATTGGTTGACGAAAAGATCAAGGCTCTCAGAAACGAACAGGATTCCGAATTGTCCCATATTCTCGCTATCGAGGAAATACGCTTTTCCAACGGCGAGGGTAAAGTCAAGCTTGACGATTCCGTACGCGGCAAGGATGTTTATGTTCTCGTCGACGTGGGCAATTACTCCATCACATACCCCATGTTCAGCTATGAAAACCATATGGGGCCGGACGAGCATTATCAGGACGTAAAGCGTGTGCTTTCGGCTATCGGCGGAAAAGCGAACAGAGTAACAATTATTATGCCCCTGCTTTACGCGTCGCGTCAGCACAAAAGAAAGGGACGCGAATCCCTTGACTGCGCGCTTGCGTTAAACGAGCTTGAAAATCTCGGCGTGGACACCATAATATCCTTCGACGTTCACGACCCCACCATTTACAACGCCATTCCCAACTCATCGTTTGAGAATATTTATCCCACCTATTCCATGCTCAAGAGCTTTATCGCCAACGAGGGCAACAATATACTCAAAGACAATATGGTGGTTATATCACCTGATACGGGCGCCATGGACAGAGCGGTTTATTACGCAAATGTTTTAGGCGTGGATGTGGGTATGTTTTACAAGCGCCGCGACCATACCAGGATAGTAAACGGCAAGAATCCCATAATTCAACATGAATATATCGGCGGTCCGGTCGACGGCAAGAAGGTAATGATTGTCGACGATATGATAGCCTCCGGCGAATCGATAATCGATATAATAAACGAAATTTCCAATAAAAATATTTCCGCTATATATGTAGCCTCCACCTATGCGCTATTCACGGAAGGCATTACAAAATTCGACAAGCTCTACGAGCAGGGAAAGCTCAACAGGCTTTATACCACAAATCTTTCGTATATCCCGGATGAGGTAAGGCAGCGTCCCTGGTTTATGCAGGTTGACCTTTCCAAATTTATCGCCAAGATAATCAACACCCTTTCCCATGACGAATCCATTTCCCCGCTGCTCGACGCCACCACGCGTATCAGGCGGCTGCTTAAAAACGCATCATATAAAAACGAATAGATTTTACTGTTATTATAAAATATGCGTAAATTTGTCATATTTCTTAAAATAACTTATTGACAAACGCGGATTTATCTGCTAAAATACTACGAATGAAAAAGCGGCGTGAGCATTTTCACGCCGTATTTTCTCCTTACTGCGGCGAAAACCGGGCATTTTCCCCGGCGGGAACGCAGTCATATGTCCAAAAGGAGGTGCGATTATGGAACAGAACAAAGCGCTGTACGAAACCATTTTTATCGTCAACAACACTATCGGCGAAGACGAGGTGAAAGCGGTGGTGGCAAAATTCACCACTCTGGTTTCCGAAAACGGCACGGTTGAATCCATCAACGAATGGGGCACAAGACGTCTTGCCTACCCTATCAATGATTTGACCGACGGTTATTATGTTCTTGTCAGATTCTATTCTGAACCGGCGTTCCCCGCCGAGCTCAAGAGACTCTACAACATCAATGACTTTATTCTTCGTTCTCTTATAATCAAAGTAGAGGTATAAGAGAGAAACAACGTTTTAACGTTATAACATTATCAATATACGGGAGTGTGGGAATATGGCAAGTTTTAATCTTGTGGTTTTAATCGGTTATCTCGTGGCTGACCCCGAATTGAAAAATACCGCCAACGGTATTCCCGTGACGTCTTTCAGAATAGGCGTGACCAGAAGATTCGGTCAGGGCGAACAACAGCAGACCGATTTTATCGATATAGTTTGCTGGAGAAAAAACGCGGAATTCGTGACCAAATATTTTTCAAAGGGCAAGCCTATACTAGTGCGCGGTTCTCTTCAGACGCGTTCCTGGACGGATAACAACAATAACAAGCGTTATACAACGGAGGTCGTCGCCGACGAGGTCACTTTTGTGGGCCGCAAGGAAGACGCGTCCTCGGGCGGCATGACCGCTCCGCAGCAAATGCCCAATTACGGCACCCCGAGAGCAGAAGGCTCATTTGAAGAGCTTTCCGCCGACGACGAGCTGCCGTTCTGAAATTTAATAAGGAGAATGAGTAATGGATAAAGATTACAGGGACAGCGGAAAAAATTTTCGCCCCCGCAGAAAAGCCAAGGTCTGCGTTTTCTGTGCCGAAAAATTAGAGCACATCGACTATAAAGATGTTCCCCGTCTCAGGAAGAATATTACCGAAAGAGCAAAGATACTTCCCAGACGCGTAACCGGAACCTGCGCCAAGCATCAGAGACAGCTTACCGAAGCCGTCAAGCGCGCACGTCAGATAGCTCTTATACCATATATATCCGACTGACCAGATCACACCGGTTTCCGAATGGGAACCGGTGATTTGTTTAATGTCCGCTGAATAAATCAAGAGCTAAGCCGCGATGCGGCGTTATAGGTTTAATAATATAATCCTAAACCGGAACGGTTCAAATTTTTATTTTAAAATTTTATACTTTTAATTTTTAACAAGGTTCGGTGTTCAATAATGTCAGTAAATGAAAAAATTATATCTGTTTTGAAAGAAAACGGCATATATTCGTTCGGCTTCGTTCCCTTTTCGGATTGTTCCCCCGTCAATAAACGGCTTTATGACGAATGCGCGGAACGCGGTATGAAATCTGTTATAATTTTTGCCATACCCTATAAAACGGCGCAAAAGCCCAAGGATAGCTATAAAATGTCCGCGTATGCGAGGGTATATGATTATCATAAAAAATTTTCATTGATTTTCGATTCGCTGCTGTGCGAATTGAAAAGCACCTTTCCGGAATACGGTTTTCTTTCATATGCCGACAATTCCCCCGTTAACGAAAAAACGGCCGCCGCTCTTTCGGGTATCGGCGTTATCGGCAGGAATACATTGCTTATAACCGAAAAATACGGCTCCTATGTTTTTCTCGGCTCCGTGATAACCGATATGGAAACCGAAAGCACCCGTACCGCGCTGTCGGTCTGCATAGGCTGCGGCCGCTGCGCCGCGGCATGCCCGAATAACGCCATCGGCGAAAAAAGCTTTGATTTTGAGAAATGCTTATCGTATATTTCTCAAAAAAATGTTAAAACTGATGAGGAGGCGGAATTGCTTAAAAAGCACGGCACGGTCTGGGGCTGCGACATATGCCAACAGGTGTGTCCCATGAACGAAGACGTTTCCCTTACCGATGACGGCTATTTTACCGACAGCTTTATATACGAGCTGTCATATGCTTTCATCGAAGCCATGAACGACGCGGACTTTCACAAATACCCCTTTTCATGGCGTAAAAAGCAGACAATATTATATAATATATCATTAATAAATTCGTATAACGACAATAAAAAAGATGATTCTTGACAACGCAAACCCCGTATGCTATACTTCATTGATATTACTAATAATTATACCGGAGGACGGATATGGGAAACGGAGAACAGCTCAAACAGATAACGGACAGAATAAAATATCTTCGCGATATTCTTGACATATCCTCGACGGAGCTCGCGGAGCGTATCGGTATGCCCATAGAGCAATACATCGCTTATGAGAACTGCGAGAAGGATATTCCCATAAGCATGATATACAATGCAGCGTCGGCGCTGGGCGTGGACGCCACCGAGCTTCTGACGGGTGAGGCTCCGCGAATGGACGCCTACGCGGTGACCCGCAAGGGTAAGGGGATCGATGTCGAACGCTATGAGGGCTACGCTTTCGAATCGCTGTCGTATAATTTCAGGGACAGAAACAAGGAACCCATGATTGTCACCATTTCCCCCGCCGAAAATAAGCCTCTGCCGGTAAGTCACGGCGGGCAGGAATTTAATTTAGTGCTCGAGGGCACTGTCGGCGTGATAATCGGCGGCAAGGAAATAATACTTAACGAGGGCGATTCGATATATTTCGACCCCTCGATTCCTCACGGTCAGTATGCAATCGGCGGGACCGCCAAATTCCTGACGGTAATAGACAAGGAATGAACGACAAGAACCCGAAGGCAAAAAAACGGTACGGGCAGAATTTCCTTACAGGCAAGGCCGTACCCGAACGCATTGCGCGCGAAGCCGGCATCGGCGGCGAACACGGAGTTTTGGAAATAGGTCCCGGCAGGGGCATATTGACCGAGCAGCTTGCCGTGACGGCAAAAAAAACAGTGGCCGTGGAAATAGACCGCGAGCTGATACCCTTTTTAAACGATAAATTTGTTAATCACAGCAATGTCACCATTGTCGAGGGCGATATACTCGAAACGGATATAGCCGGTCTGATAAATGAGCATTTTCGGGATATGCCTGTTTCCGTATGCGCAAATATACCCTATTATATCACCTCCCCCATACTTTTAAAGCTTATCGAAGGCGATTACGGCTTCGACACAATAACCGTTATGGTACAGAAGGAAGTCGCCCAAAGGCTGACGGCGAAAAAGCGAAGCGGCGAATATTCCTCTCTCACCGTACTGTGCTCATATTACGCGTCAGTAAAAAAGCTTTTTGACGTACCCGCGGGATGCTTTTCCCCAAGACCGAAGGTGGATTCCGCCGTGGTGCGTTTCGATATATATAAAGCCCCTCCCGTAAATCCGCCCGACATAAGGCTTTTCTTTAAAATAATACGTCTTGCCTTCGCTTACCGCAGGAAGACGCTGTTAAATTGCCTCGCCGCGTGTCCCGACATCGCGTATCCCAAAGAGGTCATATGCGATATACTGACATCGAACGGTTTTTCGCCCAATGTCAGGGGCGAGGAGCTGGATATATATGATTTTGATAAAATCGCACGATTTATCCGCGACAGAGAGCGTTAAAGCGAAATCGCAACGGGAAAGGACGACCGATAATGGACGGCAGCGGAATTTTAAAGCTTCCGTATATGAAGCAGGCGTTAAAACTGTTTTATAAAGCCGACCTTAAGGGCTGGCACGAAAGAAACGGCGGCAACCTGACCTACAGGCTGACGCGGGAGGAAGTCGACGCTTCCGCGCCGTATTTCAACGATGAAAGATTTTTTTATTTGGATACGGAAGTAAAATCCCTTGCAGGGGAATACTTTCTCGCTACGAATTCCGGTTCTTTTATAGGTAATATTAACGACGACCCTTTTCATACGCTCTCGATAGTTAAAATCAACGCCGACGGCAGAAGCTGCACCGTGCTTTTCGGTGACGGGATACATAAGCCCACAAGCGAGCTTTCCAGCCATCTGATGGCTCATTCCGGAAAAGCCGCAACGGGTCAAAGAATCATATATCATTCGCATCCCGAAAGCATTACAGCACTTACGTTTATTCTGCCGCTTACGCCCGAAAGCTTTTCAAACGTTCTGTGGAGATCGATTTCCGAATGCGCGCTGGTATTCCCGGAAGGCGTGGGCGTGCTGCCGTGGATGGTTCCCGGAAGCCGTGATATAGCCGAAGCGTCTTTAGGGATGTTTGAAAAATATAATATTCTTATTTGGGCACATCACGGCATTTTTTCCGCGGGGTATGATTTCGACGACGCTTTTTCCCTGGTGGACGTGGTCGAAAAAGCCGCGAAAATATATCTTCTCTATAATAACGGCGGCAACGGCAACAACGGCGGCATGGTGCTTTCAACCATCACAAAGCAAAACATCATAGACGAGTGTGCCGCTTTCGGCGTAAAAATCAACAGAGAGCTGTTAAAATAATCACAGTAAAAGAAACGGGAAAGGTGTATGTATGGCAAAAAATGTGTTGGAATCGTTCCGTAACAAGGGCTATAGGGTAAGGAATATCAATGATATCCGCGACCTTATATTGCAAAGCGCGAGGATATACAAAAAAAGAAACGCCTTTATGGTTAAAGCAAAGAGCGGTGAGCTGTATAATATAAGCTACGAGAAATTCTGCGAGGATTATACGGCGCTTACGACCGCGCTTATAACACACGGAGCGACAAAGGATACACGCATAGCGGTGATCGGCGTCAACAGCTACGAATGGTCGTTGTCTTATATCGGCGCCGTCACGGCGGGTATTGTCGTGCCTATCGACAAGGAGCTTTCGGAAAGCGATATCGTTAATTTTATACAAGCCGCGGAATGCAAGGCCGTCTTTGCCGACAGCGCGGTGCTTGACCGCATACAGCCCGCTTTGGCAAAAACGGATATTTTGCTTGTGTCCCTGCAGGAAAGCTCCGATAAAGACAAATATAAATTTTTGTATGATCTTGTGCGCGAGGGTGCGGAAAAGCGAAGCAAGGGCGACAAAGCCTTTGAGGATATTAAAATAGACCCTTATATAATGAATGTGCTCATATTCACCTCCGGCACAACCGGCAGCTCCAAGGGTGTCTGCCTTTCTCACAGGAATATCTGCGCCAATATTATGTCGGTATCCAAAATGGTTAAGGTGAAAAGCAGCGAGCATGTGCTTTCCCTGCTGCCACTCCATCACACATACGAATGCACTCTGGGCTTTTTGCTTATCATTTACAGCGGCGGCTGTATTTCGTATACAGACGGGCTGAGATATATCGCCAAGAATTTTAACGATTATCACATAAGCGTTGTCATCGCCGTGCCGCTGCTTTTGGAGCACATGCTCAAGCGTATAGCCCATTCGGTAATCAAGGAGCTGCCCGCGAAATACAAGCCCAAGGACGAGGACGCCGATTTTTCCGCGGTTTTTAAATCACTGCCGTTTTATATAAGGCTTGCGGTACGCATAAAGGTTAAAAATTCGCTGGGCGGAAGACTTCATCTTATGATAGTGGGCGCCGCCGCCGCCAATCCTGCTACTGTGGAAACGCTCGATATGCTGGGCTTCCGCACGCTCCAGGGCTACGGGCTTACCGAATGCTCGCC
>JAQVQF010000071.1 GCA_028701715.1 Eubacteriales bacterium
ATATGCTCGTTGTCGTTTTCGTCGTAACTCGAATAGAAAATATAATTTTCCGTTGAAAAATAATACTGACCGTTCCTTATATTGCCTAAATCCGACGAATTAACACCGGCGGAAACAACGGCGGAATCGATTCGGCTTTGGGTATCCTCAGACCTGTCCTCTTCGGACACGTCTTCCTCGGACTGTGTCGCGGCGGGATCGCTTTTAATGAATTTCACCGCCAAAAATATCGCAATCGCCAAAAGCGCAATCAAGAGGATAAACACCAATGCTTTTTTCTTAAACGAGGATTTTTGTTTAAACTGCGCGCCTTCTCCTTGCGCGTTATTATTAACATTTACGGTTATCGGCGGGTTTTCATTGCGGAAAACGGGCACCGCTCCCGCGGGTATATCTGTATTCGATTGTGACTTTTTTTCTTTTTGCAAATCCGCGCCGCAGGATATGCAAAACCTTTTACCTTCCTCATTTTTGGCTCCGCAATACAAGCAATAAAGTGTTTTGGCGTTTACTCCGTCGGTTGAATTATCCTTCCCCGGCATCGGGGGCAAGGAATCGGGCAGGTAATCGGCAAATCTTTTGTCATATGTTTTTTCAAACAAAAGCCCGACCGAACCCGCTATTGCCGCTATGGAATCCAGTATTGAACCGATAGTCATTACGACACCGTTGTCTCTGCCCGTTTTTACGGCGGTGTGCGCGAGGTCGGGCAATCTGTTAACACCGTTGCTTTCCGTTCTTGCTTCTTCGTAAGCATACACCGTCTTTTTATCGGTGTTTAGGAAAATCAATGCGAAATAAAGAATATAGTCATCGTTGTCGCCGCCGCTTTGGTTTGTTTGCAATCGGACAGAAACCGCAATATCCGCTCCGACGCCAAGCTTATAGGGTAAATTCATTTGTTCCAGCCAATCAGCGGTTTTTTTAATAAAATCATTGCCGTTCATAACAATCCCCCGTCTGAATAATGATGTACCTTACATAACGTGTTTTTATTGTAACATATTTTGTTAAAATGTAAACATGTTTGTGAAATATTATTATAAAAGTTTTAAATCGGCGTTATTGTATGTTAACAATCCGCGTATATCTTCTCAAAGCATATTCGCCGTCATGCGCTTCCGCGCAGAAAACCGACGACATATCACCGGAACGCATAATACGGACTATTCCGCCGCCAGCCAGCAAATCGGTTAATTCGTCTCTTTTTTCCGCCTTACAGATTAACCCCGCTGTTTGAAGATAACCTTTTTTCTCCCTTAAAACGTTAAAAAGCTCGTTTTGCGGCAATCCCTTCACAAGACAATTCCCGAACATATCCGAAAGCTCAAGTTGCTTATTGTCACAAACCGTAAGACTGCAATGCTCCCCTCGGTAAACCGTATTGAAGCGCGGCGTTTCGCCGGCAAGAATATCCTCAAGCCTTTTGTTGTAATTACCGAGCGTTCTTTCCGCGACAGAGCCTATGCTGTCATATGGATACTTCAATGCCGCTTCTTCTAAAAAAGGAAGAAACTCTTTGCAGAATATATGCAGCTCATCAATATTATCGGTATCGATAAAAATTGTCTGACAGGAACTGCATAACAGCTGCTTTGTCGATATAATATGCTCCGCGAGTGCTGTCAGCTCCGCATTTTTATCCTCATAGCCCGATATATACGCGAATCCGAGCTTATGTCCCCATTCAATAAGCTTACATCCGGGCGGCGCGAACCGCCTTATTGCCGACACGGCAATATCACCGCCCCAAACGACAATGCCGTCGGAAATTTCAGCCATTCGTTTTATTGCGGGCAAATCGTCGGAAGGAGTGTCGAACACATACACAAAGTCCGTTATTTCAGGTTCGATTTCAATAAGCTTCAATATTATTTTTACGGATAATCCGTTGTCAGCCTGAGGGAGCTTTAAAATGTTAACATTGCCCGTTAAAAGCCCTTCCGCGACGCTAAATGCGGGAAGTCCGTCAACGTTTCCTGCGGCTATATGAAGGAGGGTGCCGAGCGGCATAAGACGGCTTTTCAATTTTTTTTGTCCGTAAGGCGGATTGGTTGTTTGTATTTTAAAACAATCTTCGCCAAGCTCCGTTTTTATCTTATATTCAATGTTTTCCCGTTTCAATGATATGACGAGTGTTTCAATGTGCTTTTCAACACCGTCAATGTCAAGCAGTTGAATTTCATTGTCAAATTCTCCTTCGGCAACGGCTTGACCAAGCCTGTCAATTGCGGCTATTACTTTATCAACAGACAGAGCTTTTGTCATGCGCGTTAGATTTATATCTGCTTCAAGCCTATTGAGAATAATGTCTTGTTCTTTTGAATCATATATTATGCCCTTTGCAAGTATCACAGCTCCACCCCCGATAAAAACTCCGCCGCGCCCGCCGCGCAGGTTTTTATATCCTTTAGGCCTATACGCCCGATAATTTCAAGATACGGCGATTCTATTCCGCACCCGCATTCCCTGCCTTCATGCAATACTCCGAGATCGTCTGTCATCACGCTTAATATCGGCGTTGCTTTTACCATTGGCGTAATTAAATTAACCAGCCCCGTTTTTCCGTTTTCAACAGGCTTAAGCGTTTTAACGTCGCGGATTATAACTCTGCTGTACGCAGGTATATGGAAATGGTGATTTTTACAATCGCAGTATAATATTGGATGCTCAACGGCTCCGAAAAATTCAATTATATCAGATTCATCTATCGATAAAACCTTTTTTGCAAGGTCATAAAGAATTGTTTTTTCAACCTGTTCTGTATAAAACTGCTTCCAACCGCCACCAAGCATTATTTTTGAGCCCTTTTTAAGCTTAAAACGCATACCGCGTTCATCCATCATTTTTAATACAAAATAAGTATATGACGGGAATCCCATAAATCTTACCGGGAATTTTGAACGGCTATATTTCTCGATTGCGTTAATCACTCCCTCAAGGTCGGGAACATAGCTGCCTTTTGAATATTTTAAAGCGTATGTACGCCGTATCGCAGGTGCGAACAACGTTGCGCCGAACGCTGTTTTTGTAACGGCTGTCTTGTTATTTCTGTGAGGCTTATAACCGAATATAATATAATTTACGGGTATCGGCGAAAATAAATTCCGCCGGTGTCCCGTCTTTAAAACCATTTTTAATCCGCATAACAATCCGCTTGCTTCAAAGCCTATATTGCTGAATTTTCCTTTCGTTCCGGAAGATGTCGCTTTTATAAGAATTTTATATGAGGGCATTGAAAAAATATTATGATTTTTAAAAAACAGCGTGGGGAGAAACGGAAGCTTTTCGATATCGTCATAACAGTTAATACTGTCAGGATTAAAGCTCATACCATCCATTATCGTTTTATATTCGGCGCTGTGAGAATATTGATATTGACAATTTTCTTTAACCGCCAAATAAAACAATTCGTCCGTATTATGAGTGTCGAAAGGATTTTTTGTTTTAAACAATTTTTTACGGTATTTCATTTTATCACCTTATAACAGAGTTATTATTAATATCGGAGCGACGTTGAAAACAATCTGCGGAAATAAAAAACAGAGCATACTTCCTTGTCGAATCCGTTATAATGGAAATACAGCAGACCATGAAACAGAGGACGCGAATATGCTCTGTTATGATAATAACACATAACAATTTATATTAAAAGAAATAAATGTTAAAAATTGAATAAATAACCGTTTATTTTAAAATATAACATATTTTATCATAATAAACAGCATTGTCCCCGTAGCGGCATGGCAACGGGCAATATATAACTAATTATATGAACATAATAAGTGTATACGCCTTCGGCAAAACGGTTATCCTTATTCTGTTTTGTTTATAATCATACGAGCAGAATAAGAACATCCCCGGTAAAAATCAGATATCCTGTTGTTATAATAAAAAAAAGCACTTGCGACGGCAAGTGTTTTTTTATGTATAAGAACGATCAAACGTCGTTTTTTTGAAGTAAAAAATTACTTTCGTCGTTTTTTCTTACTCGATAAACCGGGATTTGGCGAGGTAAGATTAAATTCCAAAGTGAATAACAAATTTGTTTTCTTTTTTCGCTTTCATCATTAAATATTTGAGTTCTTCAGTACCGGTAGCTCCATCAATCAATTCAATAAATATATTCATTAAATCAAGCGGTATTATGCCTTAACGGGCAAGTAATGCTGTGCTTAGGCACAGTGATGTTTTGCGACGATGCCGTAAAGCGATGTGATGTGCTCCACCACTCACGCCCGCAGGTATATCACTCGGCGAAGCCGAACATCATGCACAAAGTACACATCACGCACAAAGTGCACATCACGTTCCACGAAGTGGAACACATCATTCAAAAAAGTCCCTTTTGTCTTGCGACAAAAGAGACTTTTTTATTGGCACGCCATGGGGGATTCGAACCCTCGACCTACTGGTTCGTAGCCAGGCACTCTATCCAGCTGAGCTAATGGCGCATTTCGTGCAAAATTTATAATATCACAATAAAAGCATTTTGTCAAGGGTTATAAGCTAAAATATAAACAGAGTAAATTAACTGAATTTTCAAGTGAATTCCAAGTAAATTCCCGAAGAAAAAGTAAATTCCATGGTAAAAATTCAGGTTTCGTTTATATGAAATTCAATTTTCGCCTATATGCACTATTGACAAAATTCAACTGTATGCTATAATTATACGGTAATATGTTAATACATAAATATTATTTTATTTTCAGAAGGAGTGTTAATATGCGCATAATAAGAGCAATAAGCTTTTTTATCGTCTTATGTATGGTTATTGGTATTTTTGCTTCCTGCGGAAAAGGCGGAGACGTAGAATCCAAAGCAGCGGAATCCAAAGCGGAATCGAGCGAGGCCGAGGAAACTTCCGAAACAAGCGTTGAATCATCCGAGGGACAAAAGGACCCTCTCGCTCATATTCCAAATCAATCACTCGGTATAACCGTTACATTCCTTGTTGAAAATCAAAACGGCGGCGGTTACGGTTCCAGAGAAATAATGCCGTATGAAGATACCGCCATAAGCCCGTATGTCGAAGAACGCAATAACATGGTTGAGGAAAAGCTCGGCATAACAATAAAAGAAATTAGAACGGACAATATGGCAAACGACTTACGCGCCGCCGCTCTTTCCACGGCGGATTTTGACATAGCCATACCGTATATGACCACTGCCGGCCCTCTGATTCAGGAAGGTTTGTTCTATGATCTTTACGAATTCAGCCATATAATCAATTTTAACGCCTCCTACTGGGACCAAAATGCCGAAAACAGTCTTTCGATGGGCAACAAGCTTTATATGACCACGGGCGACTTTTCCATACTCACCATGGATGTAACCCACTGTATGTTATTCAACAGAACAATCATAGCAAGCAATAATCTTGAAAATCCCTATGAATTGGTCAACAGCGGAAACTGGACAATGGATAAAATGCTTTCCATGGCGAAAGAGGTGACCGCCGATACCGACGGTGTGCCGGGTATAACTTATGATGACACCGTGGGATTGTTTATCAACAGGAATTATTCCAACTCACTGTTTATCGGCTCCGGCGAATCCTTTGCGAAGAAAAACGCGGAGGGGGTCCCCGAACTGACTGTATACAATACGAATTCGGTGGGAGTCGTGGACAAAATATTCGAAATATTCTCCGACAGTAAAATTCTTGTTGACGAAGTATTCAATGATGATGCGATAGCCGCCGGATATACTAACTGTTACTGGGCGGCGAGACACGCGCTCGGCACCAACCGCGCTCTGTTTGTCACCATTTCGCTTTCGGACATCCTAAATATGTCCGATTATACGGACACATGCGATTTCGGTCTTCTGGTTACTCCAAAATACACGGTCGAACAGGACAATTATTATTCCTATATTTCCATTATTTTCGCAACGGGCTGTGTTATCCCCGTGTCCAATGAAGATCCCGAAACCGCGGCTCTTGTGCTTGAAGCGTTGGCGGCGGCTTCCACAAGCACGGTGAAGGTAAACTATTATGAACGCGTTCTCAAGCTCCAGAAAATACAGGACGAGGAATCCGAAAAAATGCTCGATTTCATTTTTGACAACCGTGTATATGATATCGGCGCTCTTTACAACTGGAACACGCTGAGAGATTTCGTTTCAAGCTGCGTTATCGGTACCTCCAATACTTTCACTTCAAATTATGACTCACAAAAAAATATATTTATAGAAGCGATGCAGACGACGATAGATTATTTCTCTGAATAAAAGTAATTATAAATAATAAGGAGTTTTATCATGCCACTTGTCACAAGCAAAGAAATGTTCGAAAAAGCCTATAAGGGCGGTTATGCCATCGGCGCTTTCAACGTAAACAACATGGAAATTGTCCAGGCTATAACGGAAGCCTGCAAGGAAGAAAAGGCCCCTGTCATACTTCAGGTTTCCAAGGGCGCCCGCGCTTACGCCAATCATACCTATCTCGTTAAATTAGTGGAAGCCGCGATAATTGAATGCCCCGATATTCCCGTCGTGCTCCATCTCGATCACGGCCCCGATTTTGAGACTTGCAAATCCTGCATCGACGGAGGCTTCAGCTCCGTTATGATAGACGGCTCCTCCAATTCCTTTAAAGACAATATCGAATTGACCAAGAAGGTCGTGGAATACGCTCACGCTCACGGCGTGGTCGTGGAAGGCGAGCTGGGCACATTGGCGGGTATCGAAGACGACGTCAAGGTTGAGGAAGGCGAATCCTCCTACACCAGACCGGAGGAAGTCGAGGAATTCGTCACCAAGACCGGAGTCGATTCTCTCGCCATCGCAATCGGCACAAGCCACGGCGCGTATAAATTCAAGCCCGGTTCCAAGCCTCAGCTGCGTTTTGACATACTTGAAGAGGTTTCGAGAAGACTTCCCGGATTCCCGATAGTCCTCCACGGCTCGTCCTCCGTTCCTCAGAATTATGTCGAAATGGTCAATCAATTCGGCGGAGCCATGCCCGGCGCCATCGGCGTTCCGGAAGACCAGCTCCGTCACGCCGCAAGCCTGTCAGTCTGCAAGATCAACATCGATTCCGATCTCCGTCTTGCCATGACCGGTACGATACGTAAGTATTTTGCGGAACATCCCGAAAAATTCGACCCCCGTGATTACCTAAAGCCCGCCAGAGCCAATATCAAGGAGCTTGTACGTCATAAGCTTATCGACGTTCTCGGCTGCGCCGGCAAAGCGTAAAGCATATTTAACATAAAACTCCGGACTACAAGTCCGGAGTTTTTTTGCGGGCGGATAATATTCGCTCCTACAATATACATTAAAAATTATTTTATTTTTCTTGCCGCTTTCAATGCCGCCGTATAAAGTGCGTCGGCGGCTTCCGTTTTGCTTGGCAGCTTTTTCGGTATAATCGGAACGGTGGCATATGCCGTTGTAATTCCCATATCATATAAAGGCGAAATATCGCCGTCAATACACCCGCTGATAAGAATACAGGGCCTGCCGTACCTTTTGCAAAGCGATGCCACTCCCGCCGGTAGCTTGCCGCCCGAGGTCTGAGCGTCGGTTTTCCCCTCGCCCGTAATCACAAAGTCCGATGATTTTATTTTTTCCTCAAGTCCGAGAAGGGAAGATATAATTTCAAAGCCGTTTTTCAGCTCGCCTCCTAAAAACGCCGCTATACCTCCGCCGAGCCCTCCCGCCGCGCCGCTGCCGGGCATCGTTTTCAAGTCGCAATCAGTCACAAGGTCGGATATATGCCCAAGCCCGGCGTCAAGACGCTTTATTTCCTCGGAGGACGCGCCCTTTTGCTTTGCGAAAACATACGCAGCGCCGTTTTTACCGCAGAAAGGATTGACAACGTCGCAGCAGGCGACGATATGCGCCGATTTTAACCCTTTATCGAGGTTAGAATAATCAATTTTCTTTATGTTTTCGAGCGTTCTTCCCACCGGGATAAAAGGAAAATCACCGTAAAATTTTATTCCCAAAGCGCATGCCGCTCCCGTTCCCCCGTCGTTGGTGGCGGAGCCGCCGAGACCAATGATGATGTTTTCCGCACCCCTTGACAGCGCGTCGGCAATAAGCTGCCCCACTCCGTAGGTTGTGGAATTCATGATGTCGCGCTCTCCCTCCGGGACACGCATAAGCCCGCAGGCTTGCGCGGATTCCATTACGGCAATTTTGCCGGTAATTATATATTCCGCTTTAACCGCTTGAAACAGAGGACCCTTAACCTCAATTTCAACAATTTGTCCGCCGATAGCGTCTCTCACCGCTTCGGTCATACCGTCCCCGCCGTCCGAGGCAGGGAGCATAACGATTTCGTCAAAACCCGCCTTCATGAATGCGGATTGTATTATTTCACATACTTCCATCGATGATAAAGTTCCCTTGAACGAGTCGGGCGCGATGAGAATCCTTTTCACTATATATAACTCCGTTCCAATGATATTCACAATGAAATAATACAATCACAGGTGAAATTTGTCAATACGATTTGACAAAATCGGTTTGTTGTGATATTCTGTAAGCAATAAATAACATTATTAAAGGAAGTCGTGTTTATGAAAAAAGCGTTGATTATTTTACTTGCTTTATGCCTTTGCGTACCGATTGCGGCATGCAAAGGAAGGGGTACCGATGTCAGTGAAGATTCATCCAAGGAAGTCGTATTCTCGCTGGTGCCGTCATCCTCGGAGGAAGCAGCATCAAACGAATCTGACGGGGAAATATCGGAAGAAAGTTCGGAGGAATCAGAAATGAGCGAAGAGCTTAAAAAAGAACCCATACCCGAAGGGGCGACTGTTATAACAAACCTTAATTATTCCAACGGCGACGGTAAAATGGGCGACAGCGACGGCCCGGCTTACTGCGTTTATTCCAATACCGGCTACAATAAAGCGTCCATGGACGTGAAAATCAGCGAAATGAAAATCAACAATATCAGGGAATCCGACGGTAAATTCGTCAACGCCTATATGTTCTTGGGCTGCGACGTTTACAACGGAAGCTGGTGGAGCAATTGCTTTGATACGGGTTTCTGCTACGCTGGTAAAACCCCTTCCTGGCATCTTTTTTATAACATATACGAGCCTGCCGAAAGCGGTCAGGCGGGCTGGTACGAATCGTCCGTGAAGCTTGATCCCACCCATGATTACCGTTTAACCCTTGACACATCCGAGGAAAATTTGAAGGCGACCGTTATAATATATGACATTACGGCGGGTGAGGAAGCCGACAGGGTATCGTTTTATGTCAAAGGAATGAAGGCCGACGGCAGCAATACCGCTTATCTTATGGATTTCGCTCTCGATTATCCGCAAAACGTTAAAAAGGACACGTCGGGCAATTCTTCTGAGGATTTTGTCGAAATTACTCTCTATAATACCGACGAGGATCTTTATATGCAGAACATATTGGTCGAAAACGTAAAAATTTATAAAAACGGCTCGGAATATATCTGGGATGAAACACATACCAAAAACCGCGCTTTATGGCCGGATATGTCAGATACACAGTTCGATTATGCCTGCACCAAGGTGATAACGGTGGAGGATTCGTATGATTATTCCTTCAGGGTAGACCTTGATATGAACCGATAAAACCCAATAACAGAAAAAAATCCGGCGTTTGGCCGGATTTTTCCGTAAAAAGGCGTTATTTCCGGGGAAATAACCGTAAGCGTTAAATATTTTTCGTTTCTCTTGTAACCAAACAATAATTTATGCGTCTTTATATATGAAGGACCTATACCGGAGGTGATTCGATGAAGGATGAGAAGATCGTTATGCTTTACTGGGCGCGCGAGGAAGCGGCGATCGTTCAGACTTCCGTTAAGTACGGAAAAATGCTGAAGCATATTTCCGAAAATATTCTTTACTCGCGGGAAGATGCGGAGGAATGCGTAAACGATTCCTATATGTCGGCCTGGAATTCCATGCCGCAAAACCGCCAGTCTTATCTCGGCGGATATATGGCAAAGCTTGTGCGCAACCTGTCGCTTTCACGCTACCGCAGAGCGAACGCCAAGAAGCGGAAGGGCGCCGGCACGGATATTATGCTGGAAGAGCTGGAGGAATGTATTCCGGACA
>JAQVQF010000001.1 GCA_028701715.1 Eubacteriales bacterium
ACCACATCAAAACCACCGTCGGAAGAGAAGGCCACGACTTCGCCCGAATAGCCGGCGTGAGCCGAGGATATTTTACCGTTGGAAATGTTGATGCCGACAAGGGTTCCGTATGAGCCGTTTGTCGAATCCATCGAGAAAAAGGATCCGTTGATAATTCCCGCGACTTCATACCCGTACTTCTGGGTAGCGTATGTATACTGTGTGGAAAGAGTACCCGAAGTACCGGCAAAGCAGGAAAATACCATGGGGATATAATCTGCCGATGAAAATTCGAGAGCAGACGCTGTTTCGACATGAGAGTTTACTCCGCTGGTGATGTCATATTCGGTATAATTGACACCGGAGACAACCTCGTAGCTCTTGTCCGATTTTACCGATAAATCAAAGCTTGAAGTAGCGGATACGGCAAAAACGGAAATTAACGCCGTGAGAACGAGAGCTGTGGTCAAAGCCAGCGAAAGTACTGACTTTTTGGTAATACGCATAGTGTTCATCCTTTCTTTATTTTAACGCTATAGATGTTCAAGATAATTATAGTCAAATGTTACAAGCTTGTCAATAGAATTATAACAAGTTTATGGTAATTTAATATTTTTTATCGACTTTAAGGAACAATATACCGAACATATCGGCAGCCCCATTACATTATAGAAATCCCCGACTATGCGGCTGACGAAAACGCTGCCTTTTCCCTGAACCCCATACGCTCCCGCTTTATCCATAGGCTCGCCGGTTTCTGTATATTCGCGTATTTCCTCGTCATCAAGAGTACGAAAAGTAACCTCGGTGACCTCAAATCCCGTGATTACTGTTTCGCCCCTGATGAGAGCATAGCCGGTATATACCGCATGGGTGTTTCCGGAAAGCCTGCGGAGGATATCAAAGGCATCGCTTTTATCCTTCGGTTTGCCGATTATTTCCCCGTTGTGATATACTATCGTATCTGCGCCGAGAATTATATCGTGATTATCAAATTTAGCCGAAACCTCTTTCGCCTTGCGGAATGCGCTTTCGACGGCATATTCATCGGGCGGCAGCGAAAGCGCGGGATTCGTTTCATATTCGGCCGGGCATGTAATAAATTCCATTCCCGCGTTTTCAAGTAAAGCTTTCCTTCTCGGGGATGCCGATGCTAAAATCAACATGATTTTTCCTTCTTTTATATAAAATATTGCGGTTTTTGCTTGTTACATCTTGATTATGTTCAACGGAATTGATATAATACCGACATTATAATATAAAATATCATTTTTTTAAAGAGGAAAAACATAAAACATGAAAATTGATCTTTCTTTCGGAAAACGTGTAGTCATAAAAGTCGGCTCCTCCACCCTCACCCATGAGAGCGGTCTTTTAAACATCAGAAAAATAGAAACCCTTGTTAAGTGTATCGCCGACATACAAAACAGCGGCAGGCAGATTATACTGGTATCAAGCGGGGCCATAAGCTGCGGAATAGCCAAGCTGGGCATTTACGGAAAAAGTCTCGGCACCGTGGAAAAGCAAGCGGCCGCCAGCGTGGGTCAATGCGAGCTGATAGATATATATGACCGCAATTTCTCGCAATACGGTCATAAAATAGCGCAGATACTTATGACAAAGGATATCGTCGACGACAAGGCGCGCCGGGATTCGGCATCGGGGACTTTTATGACACTGCTGTCATACGGCTGTATACCCATCGTCAACGAAAACGACACATTATCCAGCGAACAAATTACTTTCGGCGGGAACGACACGCTTGCCATATCGGTGGCGCGGCTCGTAAAGGCCGATCTTATAGTAAACATGTCCGATGTGGACGGATTTTATGATAAAAACCCCCGCACCAATCCGGATGCGAAGCTTATCGAGCATATACCGGAAATAAACGATTATTTCTTAAGCTGCGCGGAGGGCGCGGGATCGGGTTCAAAACGCGGCACGGGAGGTATGAAGGCAAAGCTGGAGGCGGCCGAATCGGCAATGCGTCACGGCATACCCATGATTATCCTGAACGGAGCTAATCCCAACATATTGTATGACGTTTTCGACGGAGAATTTACCGGGACGTATCTCGGCAAACTATAATCAACGAAAGGCAAGGGAACAATAATGACATTTAACGAAAAATGTCTTCTGTGCAGAAAAGCTGTATTTAATCTCGCTTCATCGGAAGGAAAGCTCAGAAACGCCGTTCTTGAGTCGATGTCTTCCCTGCTTTGGGAAAAACGTGACTTTATTATTGCGGAAAACGCCGCGGATGTCGAAAAGGCGGAGGAAAACGGCGTTAAAAAAGCAATGGTGGATCGTCTTGTTCTGAACGAATCGCGCATACGCGGAATATGCGAATCCATACTTGAGGTGGTATCGCTTCCCGATCCCTTGGGCAAGGGCGAGGTCTGGACACGTCCCAACGGGCTTTCGATACAAAAGATTAAGGTACCGCTGGGCGTTATCGGAATTATATACGAATCCCGCCCAAACGTGACCGCGGACGCCGCCGTGCTCTGCATTAAAAGCGGAAACGGCGTAATCCTGCGCGGAGGCAAGGAAGCCGTTAATTCAAACAGAGCTATTTCTAATATAATTCGGGCTGCAGCCGAAGCCAACGGGATTTCCGGTGATATTGTGCAATTTATAGACGATATATCCCGCGATTCGGCTGCCGAAATGATGAGAGCAAGGGGTTATATGGATTTGCTTATCCCGCGCGGCGGAAAAGGACTTATACAAGCGGTCACCGAAAATGCGAATGTGCCGGTTATCGAAACCGGAGCCGGGAACTGCCATATATACGCCGAAAAAACCTGTGATCTCGGCATGGCGGTAAGGGTTATCAAAAACGCCAAGGTGTCCCGTCCTTCTGTATGCAACGCGGCGGAGCATCTGCTTGTCGATGCGGAAATCGCCCAAATGCTGCTGCCTGCGGTACGCGAGGTTATGCCGGAAGTCGAGCTGCGCGGGGACGCGGATGTGCGGAAAATACTCCCCGGAATTTCCGACGTGACCGACGAAGATTTTTTCACCGAATACGACGATTATATTCTATCCGTAAAAATCGTTTGCTCAACGGAGGAAGCCGTGGAGCATATCAACAGGCATTCCACCAAGCATTCGGAAGCCATTCTTACCAATGATATAAAGAAAGCCGAATATTTTACAAAGGCGGTGGATTCCGCGGCGGTATATGTCAATGCCTCCACACGCTTTACCGACGGCGGTGAATTCGGCTGCGGCGCGGAGATAGGCATATCCACTCAAAAGCTGCACGCGCGCGGCCCCATGGGATTAAACGAGCTTACGACGGTTAAATACATTATCCACGGCAACGGACAGGTACGCGGTTGATTACAGATTCGACAAACGGCGGCGCATGATTGCAAAATGAATATTTCACCGGTATTTTGCGTAAAATATATCGGTGAATTTTTATGAGCATTGTGACTATACGAGGCATGAGAAGAAAAAAAATAAAGCCGCTTACAAAATTTATTATTATCGTTTTTGCCGTTATAGGCGCGCTGACGGTGTATTTTTCCGTTGTCGGCGAAGGAAATTTCGACGCCGAAAAAACCGTTCCGACGGGAAGCCCCATATCATACATAGCCGGAGACTGCGATATTTTTACGGTTATAGCGGTGATTACCGGTAACGAAACGAAAAGTAATATAATGCTGTTTATGGAAGTGTGCGGCGGCTTTAATATTGACGCGGTTTTTTTTATGAGCACGGAATACATGGATAAAAGCGGTGATATTGTGGAAAAAATATACTCCGAAGGCCATACTGTCGGTCTGCTGTGCAATGCCACCTCTAAGCTGACACGTTCCGGATTTATGAAGTTTCTTGCCAACCGCAACGATGAATTTTATGCGCAGACCGGAAGGTACCCGAAGTATTGCTATATAACCGGCACGCCCTGCCAATACGCGTCGGAGGTAATCAACGCCTACGGTCAATATTATGTTTCCCACAGCGCGGAAATAACCGAAAACCGGGATCAGGTGATTAAAAACGGTTATATAGTCGCGGTTGACCTTACCGGAAACGACGGCGTTTACGCCTTTGTCCGGGCGGTTTCGCAAGCGCTCGATTCAAAGCTGAAAGCGGTCAGCATGAAGGAGTTTATGAAGGAATATGAATCGATCCATGAAAGCTGAAACGTTATCCATTACCGGCTGCGGCAGGGGTTTCAGACGAAATTTATCATTGTTGGGGCTTAAAATCAAAAAGGAAAGCTCCGATGCCGATATAGCGATTATCGGCGAAAACGCCGCGGAAAAAGCCGCGGTAAAGGCTTTAATGGTGTTTATACCCGACAGTATCGTCAATTCAAACATAATAAGCTGTGTTTCCGCGGTTTCCGCGGGCATGGGACCCAAGGCTACGCTTTCCTTTTCATCGATAGGGGACGAAACCGCCGTGCTTTCGGTAAATCGGGAGGTGGATTTTTTCGGAAATATCATCTGCCCGTGTGAAATAAGGGTAAATTTCATTAAATCGCTTTCCGTGTATGAAAACATGGTGTATGGTTTTTTAACCCATTTTATATAAAATATATATTTACAAATACCTTCCGTTGTGTTAAACTTAGTCGAATAACAACGGAGGTGTTTTTATGTTTCCGACAGGAGTACAAATCTATTCCGTAAGAGATCACGCCGAGCGGGATTTTTTCAGCACGCTCGAAAAGCTGAAAAACATGGGTTATGACGGCGTGGAATTCGCGGGTCTTTACGGGTATAAACCCAAAGAGGTTAAGGAATATTGTGAAAAATTAAATCTCGTTCCCGTTTCGGCGCATGTTTCCATCGATGATATGCTGGTTTGCCCCGATGAGGTTTTTGCGGCGTATCAGATAATAGGCTGCGAATATATAGCGATACCCTATCTCACAGAGGACAGGCGTCCGGGAGGAGCGAATTATGAAAACACATTCATTCAAATCGCCTCTCTCGGCGAAAAAGCAAAGCTTCACGGACTGACATTGTTGTACCATAACCATGATTTTGAATTTTGCAAGACCGGCTCCGATAACAAATATTTCCTTGATGTGTTATACGAAACCGTTTCGCCCGCGTTTCTTCAAACGGAGCTGGACACCTGCTGGGTAAATGTAGGAGGTGAAAATCCCGCCGAATATCTTATCAAATACACGGGACGTTCTCCGGTGGTTCATATAAAGGACTTTGTCAAGAAAAGCAAGGATTCCAAATCCGGGCTTTATGAGCTTATCGGCATCACCCCCGCCGAACGTCAGGCCGAGGAAGACGATTTTGCTTTCCGTCCCTTGGGCTACGGGGTGCAGGATATACCATCGATTATCGCGGCGGCGAAAACGGCGGGGAGCAAATGGCTGATTGTAGAGCAGGACAGAACCTGTCTCGGTCTGGATTCGCTCGAATGCATGAAGCTTTCCGCACAGTACCTTAAAAAGGTAAATATATAAAATTATAAGGAGATAAAAATGGCCGACGCTTCAGATAAGTTCAAACAGGATTTTGTAACGGAAAAACGCAAAGCATCCGACAGAAAGCTTAAGATCGGCATAATCGGCACGGGCTGGATAGCGGAGTGCCACATGGACAGCTATAAAAAGCAAAAGGATGTCGAGATAACGGCGGGCGCGGATCTTATCCCGGGCAAGGCGCAGGCTTTCTTTAAAAAATACGGGATGAAAAACGTTCGCTGCTATCCGAGCCACAAGGAGATGCTCGACAGCGAGGAGCTTGACGCGGTTTCGGTATGCACCTACAACAAGACACACGCCGAATGTACCGTTTACGCGCTGAACAAGGGCGTAAACGTGCTGCTCGAAAAGCCCATGTGCGTCACTCTCGACGAGGCCGCAGCCATATGCAGAGCGGAAAAAGCAAGCGGCAAGGTGCTGTCCATAGGCTTTCAGCCCAGATTCGACGGCAACATGCAGGAAATCAAAAAAATCGTGGAATCCGGCAAGCTGGGTAAGGTTTATTACATACAAACGGGCGGGGGCAGACGCCGCGGCATACCCACACCCTTCGGCACCTCATTTATCTCAAAGGACACCGGCTGTATAGGAGCGCTGGGCGATATCGGCTGCTATTCTCTCGACATGGTTTTAAACGCCGTAGGCTATCCGAAACCGCTGACCGTAACGGGATACAAGTCGGATTTCTTCGGCAAAAATCCCGCGAATTATCCTAAGCATCCCGAATATGCCGAAATTTTCGGCGTGGATGATTTCGCCGCGGCGTTTATACGTTTGGAGGGCGGTATAATCCTCGACTTCCGCATAGCGTGGGCGATGAACATGGACACCCCCGGCGACACCGTAATACTCGGCACAAAGGGCGGCTTGCGCATACCCTCGACCGAATGCTGGAACGGCTCGGTAGGCGGCAATATGAAGCTCTACCACGAGGTGGCGGGCACTCAATGCGAAACCGTTATACCCCTTGTGGAAACAGTTCCGTTTGAAAGGCTTTTTGATTTCAAGATACGCTCCTTCCTTGACGCGGTGATATACGGCGATCCTGTCGCGGTGCCCTCAAGCCAGATAATCATAAATCAGGCGATTATCGACGGCATCAACCGTTCGTCGGAGCTTGGTAAGGAAATTGAAATTAATATACCGGAAATATCATAAACAATAATTAAGAGGTAAATATCATGACTTTAGTTATTCTTGCTGCCGGGCTGGGAAGCAGATACGGCGGCGGCTCTAAAAAGCAGCTTGACATTATAGGCGAAAACGGAGAAATAATACTTGACTATTCGGTTTACGACTCCATCCGAGCAAGCTTTGACAAGGTGGTTCTGCTCATCAAGGAAGAGCATGTCAAGGCGTTCCGCGAAAAAGCAAGCTCAAAATTCGAGGATAAAATCAAAGTGGAATTTGCTTTTCAAAAGGATGATATGTTCAACGAGGGCTATCCTATGCCCGCCGAACGCACCAAGCCCTGGGGTACGGCGCACGCTCTGCTCTGCTGCAGAGAAGCGGTGGGCGGCGACAATTTCGCGGTGGTGAACGCCGACGACTTTTACGGTAAAACAGCGTTTGAGCTTGCCTTTAAGCATCTTTCCGCGGCAGAGAACGGCGATTACGCCATGATAGGCTATCTTATCAAAAACACCGTGACGGAGGAAGGCGGGGTTTCCCGCGGGGTATGCAGCGTAGAAAACGGTTATATGACCGGTATTGTAGAAACACACGAGATAACAAAGAACGAAAGCCGCATTTACTATCCCGCGCCCGAAGGGAACAAAACGCTCGACCCCGACACCGTTGTTTCCATGAACTTTTTCTGCTTTACGCCCGATTTTTTCGACGTGCTGGAAAAGGGTTTCAAGGATTTTCTCGAAGAAAACAAATCGGATTTAAAAAAATGCGAATATTATATAGCTCTTCCCGTGCAGGCGGCCGTCAATTCGGGAAAAACCATGCGCGTTTACAGCACCCCCGACAAATGGTACGGCGTAACATATCAAAGAGATAAGCCTTCGGTAATCGAGGGCGTAAAATACCTCACCTCTTTGGGATTGTACCCTAAAAAGCTTTGGTGAATATTTAATATATTAATCTCCCCGTTCGGAATAAGATTGCGTATTATTAAAATAATCGGGAGGGTAAATCATAAATCATGGAAATCACAGCAGCTTCGGTATATGACTTAAAAGCGTATAAAGCGCTTGTGCATTCCGGAATGTCCAAGAAACGGAATCCGAAAAAGCAATTTGCTTTCATGACGATTATCATAATTGCGGCATTGGTATTTGTAGTTCTCGATATGATTTTCAACGGTTTTTCCGATCGTTCCTGGCTTTATTTGCTTCTTATTGTCTTTTCATTGTTTCTATATAATTTTTCTTATTTTATAATTCCCCGCATTCATTATAAAAACTCCGGTAAGCTTATGAATATAAATAACAATTATACTTTTACAGATGACGAAATAAGAATGACAAGTATTTCCATGGATTTCAACGCAACCGGCAGCTTGAAATATTATTCGATTTATCAGGCTGTCGAAACACATGATTATTTATTCATTTATCCGCAAAAGGGTACGGCTTACATCATTGATAAAAGCACAATATCAAACGGCACGATAGAAGATATAAAGAAAGCCGTATCAGCCGCCGTACCGGGCAAGTATATTATATACAATTATTAAATATTACATTAAAAGGAGCCGTGGTAAAATCCGTCATTACCGCAGCTCCTTAATGCTGATATTAAATATATTTTTACATCAAATATAAATCTTTTTCGTTGAGAGTGGTTATGCCGCCGGAGTTGAGCACTTTCTCAGCCTTCGCGTTGTCGTCGACACG
The DNA here is from genome assembly GCA_028701715.1 of Eubacteriales bacterium. GTDB lineage: Bacteria > Bacillota > Clostridia > Oscillospirales > CAG-382 > UBA1206. The sequence goes on from JAQVQF010000001.1 coordinate 8,299, forward strand.
GAGAATTACGCGTGCTTTTCCGGGAGCGCGCGACAGGAAGGCATACAGATACTCCACGCTTACGCCGCCGTCGGAAAGCGTCTTTATCGCTTCGGCGAACGCGCCCGGACGATCGTCCACCTCCATGGCGACAACCTCTGTGAGCTTGACGGTAAGCCCCATTTCCTTTAACGCCTTTACCGCCTCGTCGGGTTTATCGACTATAAGGCGGAGTATGCCGAAATTCGTGGTGTCGGCTATGGAAAGCGCTCTTATATCCACGCCCGCCTTTGCGATGACGCCCGCAATTTCGGAAAGGCGCCCGGACTGATTCTGTACAAAAATCGAAAGCTGCTTAACAAACATGGCGGTTCCTCCCTTTATAATTTTCTGTTGTCTATTACCCTCTTCGCCTTGCCTTCGGAACGCGGAAGCGTCTTCGGCTCGACGAGCGAAACCTTGGCGTGGACGTTCAGCATCGACTGGAGCGCGTTTTCAAGAACCTTTTCCGCTCTTTCTATATCGCGCACGGTGTCGGAAACGGTGTTTTCGTTTATTTCAACCTTGACTTCCATGCAGTCGAGGTTGTTTTTTCTGTCTACGATGATAAGGTAATTCGTGCCGAAGCCCAACTGCGTCAGCGTGTATTCCACCTGTGACGGGAACACGTTTACGCCGCGGATAATGAGCATATCGTCGCTTCTTCCCCTGGGCTTCGCCATCCTGACGGTGGTCCTGCCGCATTCGCATTTGCCGTGATACAGCGCGGAAATGTCGTGGGTGCGGTAGCGTATGAGAGGCAGCGCCTCCTTGCCTATGCAGGTGAACACAAGCTCGCCGTATACGCCGTCCTCCACCGGTTCGCCGGTATCTATATCGACAACTTCCGGATAGAAATAATCCTCGTTTACATGCAGATGCTTCTGGCAGCTGCAGTCGTAGGATACCCCGGGGCCCGTGATTTCGCTCAGTCCGTAAATATCGTATGCCTTTATTCCGAGGAGTTTTTCGATCTCAATCCTCATCCCGTCGGTCCATGGCTCCGCGCCGAAAATTCCCGCTCTCAATGAGAGCGATTCGGGCGAGATACCCATATCCTTCATGGTTTCACCGATAAACATGGCATAAGACGGGGTACAGCAAATAATATCCGAACCGAAATCCTGCAGCAGCTGTACCTGACGGTTGGTGTTGCCGGATGACACGGGGAGCGCGACCGCGCCCAGCTTTTCCGCGCCGTAATGGAGTCCGAGACCTCCGGTGAACAGTCCGTAGCCGTAGCTGATATGAATTATATCCTCTTTTGTGCCTCCCGCCGCGGCTATCGCTCTCGCGGTGGATTCCGCCCATATGTCGATATCACGCTGCGTATAGCCGACAACCGTCTGCTTGCCGGTCGTACCCGACGAGGCGTGAATGCGGATTATTTCGCTCTTCGGGACGGCAAACATACCGAAAGGATAATTATCCCTTAAATCCTGCTTGTTGGTGTACGGGAGCTTGGTTATATCATGTATGGATGTGATACCGTATGGATTTATACCCGCGTCGTCGAATTGCTTTTTATAGAACGGTACGTTTTCATAAGCGCGTTTTACCGTCGCCTTCAGGCGTTCTGTCTGTATGGCTTCAAGGGTTTCCCTGTCTGCGCATTCTATTTCTGGTGTGAAAACATTCATCCGTCAGTCCTCCTTTACCGAATACCCGAGCCCGAAGGCCTTCAGGTTGACGTCCACGGTTTTAGCGGGGACTGTCGTTTTTATCGCATCCTCCCAGACGCTTCTGTCAAGGCCGAGATATTTTGCGGCGACGCCGAGCAGCACCACGTTGACCGAACGGGCGGAGCCCGCTTCCCCGGCAAGCTTAAGGGCGTCGAGCGTTATTGTTTTAATTCCGGATTGCTTTATTTTTGTTATAATATCTTCCGGATATTTCGCCTGACCGGTGATAACCGGCATGGGATTCATTTTTTGGGTGTTGGTTATTATAACTCCGTCGGGCTTTAGGTATGACATCCATCTCGCCGCTTCCAGCAGCTCGAAGGATATGAGCATATCCGCTTCGCCCTTGTCTATGACCGCGGAATCGACTTTTTCGCCGTACCGCACATAGGTCACCACACTGCCGCCGCGCTGGGACATTCCGTGGACCTCGCTGACCTTTATATCGTATCCCCGCTCGAGGAATACCTTGCCCATAAGCTTGGAGGCAAGCAGCGTACCCTGTCCGCCGACACCCGCTATAAGAATGTTGTAAGTCATATTATTCCGCCTCCTTTATCGCGCCGACCTTGCAGGCGGCCTTGCATATACCGCAGCCGACGCATTGATTGCTGTCGATAACCGCACGCTTGCCTTCGACGGAAATGGCGGGACAGCCCACCTGCAGACAGGCTTTGCAGCCTATGCATTCGTCGCCGACGACGAGCGCTTTCTTATGCTTGACCTGTTTCAGTAACGCACACGGACGACGGGCTATAATAAGGGAAGGTTCGGCTTTTTCAAGCTCTTCGGTTATGACCTTCTTTGATGCTTCGACATCGTACGGGTCCACCACTCTTACGGAATTAAAGCCCACCGCGCCCGCCAGCGCCTCAAGGTTCACCGCCGCCGTGGGATCGCCCTTAATGGTAAGCCCGTTGGCGGGGTTATTCTGATGCCCCGTCATACCGGTGATGGAGTTGTCGAGTATTATGACCGTGGATATTCCCTTGTTGTAGGCTATATCGATAAGCCCGGTTATACCGGAATGGATGAAGGTGGAGTCGCCGATCACCGCGACAGACCGCTTCGCCTGTTCGCTGCCGCGGGCTATGTTGAAGCCGTGAAGACCCGAAATCGAAGCTCCCATGCAGACGCAGGCGTCTATCTGGGCAAGCGGCTTCTGCGCCGCGAGGGTGTAACAGCCTATGTCGCCGGAAACATATACCTTAAGCCCCTTGAGCGCGTAAAACAGCCCTCTGTGCGGACAGCCCGCGCATAGCACGGGGGGACGCCCGGGGATTTCCTCCGGAAAGGCGTGATATTCGTTTACGACGCCGAGTATTGCTTTTTTTATCACGGACTGCGAATATTCGCCGCAGAACGAAAACAGGTTTTTGCCCTCGACGGCGATCCCGTTCTTTTTACAATGCGTTTCTATTATGTCGTCAAGCTCCTCGCAGACTATAATGCGTTTGACCTGCGACGCGAATTTTTTGATAAGCTCTGCAGGCAGAGGGTTAACCATACCGAGCTTAAGATAGCTTGCCTTTTCGCCCAAGGCTTCTTTCGCGTAGTTATATGTTGTTCCGGCGGCGATTATGCCGATGTCTCCGCCGGCTTCTATTTTATTGATTCCGCTGTTTTCGGCGTATTCGACGAGCTTTTTTGTCCTCTCCTCGACAAAGATATGCCTTGCTCTGGCCATGGCTGGCATCATCACGTTTTTGCCGGGATTTTTAACGTACTCCTTTAACGGCAGCTCCTTCCTTTCGCCTTTTTCCACGGGGGAACGCGAATGCGAAATTCTGGTGGAAAGCCTGAGCATGACGGGTGTGTCGTAGGCTTCGGAAATTTCGTACGCAAGCATCGTCATATCTTTGCATTCCTGCGAATCGCAGGGTTCGAGCATGGGTATCTTGGACGCTATCGCGTGATGGCGCGAATCCTGCTCGTTCTGGGACGAATGCATACCGGGGTCGTCGGCGACGCCTATTACCATGCCGGCGTTGACGCCTATGTAGGATGCGGTATATATCGGATCGGCGGCGACGTTAAGCCCCACGTGCTTCATGGCGCAGAATGACCTCGCCCCGCCTATCGAGGCTCCGAAAGCCACCTCGGCGGCGACCTTTTCGTTGGGAGCCCATTCGGAATAAATAATATTTTTGTCATATTCGGCAACGCATTCCGTTATTTCCGTACTCGGAGTGCCGGGATAGGAGGAAACGACCTTTACGCCCGCCTCATATAACCCTCTTGCTGCGGCATGGTTGCCAAGCATCAGTTCTTTCATTAAATAAAATCCTTTCAATCCTTACTTAACATTCGATTTCTTACGGAAAGGCGGCATAAACTGCAAAAACAATCCGGCCGCCGGAATAAATCGGTCGTCAAGGCGCTGCCTGATTAATCCCGCCGCATTAACTTTAAATTTGTTCATACCGTTTCTCCTTTCGGATTTTATTTTAATACGAAAAAGTATAAAGTACATTATACAGATTAAACTTTCCTTTTTCAATGCTTTTCGTAATAAAACTTTGAAAAAAACGCTGTTTATTATGTACTTTTTTGTCATAATATGTTGATTATTGGCAATGCGTGTAGTATTATACATATATCTCATTAAATGGAGGCGGTAATATGCGTTCTGCCAAACGCAAAGGTTTCACAATTGTGGAGCTTGTTATAATAATAGCCGTGATTGCGCTCCTCGCAAGCGTGCTTGTCCCGGTTTTCGGCGGTATTGTTACCAAAGCAAAACGTTCTTCCGCCATGCAGGAGGCGAAAAACCTGCTCACCATGTTAAATTCCGCTTATATTGCGGAAAACGAGGGTAAGCCGCTTCCGGAGGGAATTGTTCTTGAAAGCGGAGGATACTGGTTTGTATATATTGAAAACAGGCTTTATGAAATCGCTTTATCGGGGGAAACCGATTCGGGCGATACCTCTTTTTCCCTTTGGAGCTCGCCGCAATCAAAGGGCGGCGCTTCAGAAATAGCAGCTGTTTTAAATAACGCTCCGGCAGCTCCCTTCACGATAACCGTCGACGGGGTGGAACGCGAATGCACCGATATCGGCTGTGTGATAACCGATACGGACGAATATGTTTTTGCTTTTTATTCCTTAAACGGGCTTGCCGTAGCGGAAAGCGGATACTGCTGCGGAATATACGCGGGTTCGGTTATAAACACGGCAGAATGGTTGAGCGTTCCCCCGGATTCCACGGATGAAATTCCGAATTCCTCCGGTGAGCCCGATATTCCCATATATTCCGTTTCGTTTGAATTAAACAACTGCGCCGCAGACGGCGCGCCTTCCTGCTCTCCCGATCACGATTATTCGGTTGCCGTAACTCCCGACGATAACTTTACTCTGTCAGGATCTCCGCTATTAACAATAAACGGAGCTGCTTATAACGGTTATACATGGAGCGGGGACGATGTTTATATCCTCACCGTACCTAAGGAAGATATAACCGGGGATATTACCGTATCCGTAACCGCGCAGGGTAAAAGCTTTTCGTTTGGCGTCACGGCGGTCGGCTGCACCGTTGATTCCGCAAACGGTTCCGCGCAATACGGAACAAATCTTACACTCCAATTTACTCCGGGTAATAAATATTCGCTTTTTAACTCCACTTTAAATGTAAAAATAGGAGATATACCATGTATTAATGAATTGGAATATTCGTGGAACGATGAAAGCGGTCTTCTTATTATATACGGTAATTATATAACAAACAATATTACCGTTTCCGTTACTGCTGTATTATCAAAATGTACATTTATATATAACACTGATATATTATCTCTTAGCATTGTTGATATAAATAATAAACCAATCGTTATAGGATTAGATGATTATTATATTGACATTGGAAAAGATTTTTCATTTCATATTTTATGCTCGAGCAATATCCAAACAGTTTATATCGCTATAGTTATAAAAAACAATTTATATTATTTTGAAAACAAACCTGTTGATGAAATTATTACAATAATCGGTAATACAATTAATGCAGATGTAGATGTTTATATATCTTATCAACCAATATATTAATAATATATTAATTTTATTTTAAAAGTTGATAGACTGCTTTTAACAAAATACCACTTGCATTATATATGAAAATAATGTAAAATAATATAATAATTAATAATGCAAGTGAGGGCACGATGGCGTTACAGCATTTTTTCTCAAGAGTCCCCGCAAGGATGTCCATGTTCCGCAAATGCGACAGCTTCGACACCTTCGCGAAATCCAAGGAGCTGACAAAGGAGTACATAAACGGCAATCTGACAAAGATCTGCGAATATAAGCCGACAGAAGAGGAGCTTGACTTTATTTTACAGGACAAGCTGCCGCCGGTTTACTGCGCTTGCTTCGGCAGGGACGGCGAGGACCTCATCCAGTCGAAATTTTCCTTTGTTTCTTCGGATTATACCGGCGAACGTCCGAGCTGGCTTTGCCATTCCCTCATATTGAATAAAAACGAAAGCAATCTGCTGTACGGCCGTCCGGATTCGGTTATGCTAAACCGCGAGGCTTTTCGGCTTTCGCTTGGCGATTTTAACCTCACGGACAAAACCGCCCGTTATATAAACGACTGCCCGACGCCGGAATATCCCGCGGCGGAAATCGGCTCTCTCACCGCCTGGGCGGAAGGCTATGACGAGCTTGTTATGAAAAAAATTATTTTCGCCGTAATGAACGCCGCCGCTTCCAATCAGAAGAATGTTTACATAAGCCTTGCGAAGCCGCTCGATACGCTTTCCGAGGAAGCGCTGGATTTTATAAACCGTCTTATGCTTATATTCCCCGGCGCGGTCAGAAGAAAGATATCGTTTATCACGGAATATAATGACAGCATACAGACTAAAAATTATAAAATTCGTTTTATTCCCGGTCACCTTACGGACCTTTGCGGCAATCGCGGTTATGTGGTCGACACCGGCAGGAAAATTTCCTACGGCGTTTACGAGGACGATCTTACCGCGGTTAAGGATGAGCTGGATTTTTTGTACAGCCTTTTTTCCGACGGCAAAACCAGAATAAGCTTTCTCGCGTTTTATGACGAGGCGGCTTCCTCACGCCGTGAAAGCTTGTCCTTCAGCCTGAAAATTTTCCTTGACCTTATATATCTTTTCCGCCGAATATGCGGCAAATACGGTGAAAACGAAATCGTCCCGGACGACAACGCCGTGCTGAGGATGATAACCACCTATGAAAAATACAGGACCTATTTAAAAACGGAAGACAGGCGGAGTATACTTTCGGTGCTTGACAGATATTCCGAAAGCCGTCTGGCAATACCTCAGACAATTTTCACAAGGATAGGTAAAATATACGTTTCCGAGCCCGAGCAGTGCAAAAAGGTCATTATGACCGTGGTTCTTGATCTGCTGCACACGAATATCATGCGCGACAAGCTGTTCGCTTTTATCGATTCGACCTATGAAAGCGAATCCGCCGCCAGCCGGGATATTATCTGCGAGGATTTATCGAGAGTATTTTACGGCGGGTTCCTGCAATCGGATATACTGGATTTCTACGGCAAGCATTTCGGCAATGAATCCGAAGCCGTGAAGGAAATTATACTCGAAAAACTCCTTATGACAATCCGCACCGAAACCATACAAAGGAAAATACTTGACTTTATCGATAAATATCAGGCATCCGTACCGCCGCATCTCAAGCAGATGATATATCACACCTTTTATGAAATGCTGCCCGAAAACGATATGCTTTCCAAGCGTATAATACCGGTAATGGGAAGATGCATGGCCGCTGACGATGAAGAAACAAAGCAGCGTGTTTTTGAAAGCCTGTTATCCCTTATTTATGCGGACGAGGAAAAGGGCGGCGGCGCATTGCTGGAAATATGCCTTTCCGGTGTGAGAAACAATCTGCCTTTAGGCAATATGCTGGTGAAAAGAGCTTTCGGCGAATGGAACGGCGACGCGCGGTTCGAAACGGTGTTAAACAGCTTTCTGGGCGGCTCGCTTATTTCCGTCGGCAACGCTCTCAAGCTGCTTTGGGATCTTGTTCCCGTTATTCCCGACGGCGCATATAAAAGGCTGTACGAAAAAGCGTCCGCGCTTATCGTCTCCGTTTCACAGAAAAACGACCTTTTCGATTTTTTGGATTTCGATAAAAAAGTTCGCGACGCGCTTCGCGAAAGCGGTTCGCAAAACGGCGGGCGTTTTTACGGCGAGCTATATTCATCGGTTATAATACCCCTTGTGGGAACCAAGCTTTCCGACGCGTTCAACACTAACCGCAATAAAATCGGTCTGCAGGCGATACTCGATTTAGCGCAGAGCGAGGAAAAGCTCAAGGAGCTCCCCGGAACGGAGGTCATAAAAGCGGTTATCATGGTTGTTGACCTTGTAAACAAGGGCAGGCATGAAGCCGCTCTCGGAACACTGATGAACATTCCGCTTTACATGGAATCCGGAAAATTGGTTTCGGAAACCCTCAAAACAGAATTTACCGGTATCGAGGACGCTTCCAACAACACGGGAGATATTTACCGGGACGCGGTCATGGGCGCCATGTATTCATATCTTGAAAACGGGAAAATACTCCTTGGCGGAATTTTCGGCAAATGTCTCGAAAGAAAACGCGCTTTCGACCTTTACAACAAGCCCGTAAAAACCAAATCCTCCGCAAAGGACATCCAGGACGAGGACAGCAGGACAGCCATGACGGTTTTCGCAGGCATTGTGCGTCTTTGCGTTGCGGTCGGCGTCATGGATTGCGCAAAAGAGGTAAAGGACCAGCTGTTCGCAAACCCCGACAGCGAGCTGGACAAGCTTGCGAAACGCATACTTGCCGGAGCTACAAAAAAATCCAAGGATTTATACTTTGAAATATATAATTACGCACGACACGGTTCGTTGCGCATAGCGCGCAAGCTTGAGTCTGCCGTAATGAATACGGACGATTGCCCCAGAGCATTCAAAAAGCTGTTCTAAGGAGTAAAGCAATGATTTACAGCGATAAAATAGACGGTTATCTTGATACCTGTATAAGCGCCAGAGCATCCGACCTTCACCTGAAGGCTTCCATGAATCCTTTTATGAGATATTCCGGGGGGCTTAAATCCATCGACGCCTTCCCTCTTGACACGACGGAGGTTTACAATTTTATACAGCAGGTGCTCACGCCGGAGCAAAAGGAGAAATATGCTTCGGGCGGCGAGGCGGATTTTTCCTTTTCGTATTCCGATTACCGCTTCCGCTGCAACGCCTATCACGACCTGCACGGCGACAATCTTGCCCTGCGTCTTTTGGCGCTGGAGCCGGGTGATTTTTCGAATTTGGGCATACCGCTTATCCTCAAGGATTTTTCAAAAAAAAGAAGCGGTCTGATACTTATAACAGGTCCCACGGGTTCGGGTAAATCCACTACGCTGACCTGCATGATAGATTATATAAACGAAAACAAAAACGCTCATATCATAACCCTTGAGGACCCTGTCGAATACATACACACGAGCAAAAAATGCGTCATAACTCAAAGAGAAATAGGGAAAAACACAAAATCGTTCGGAAAAGCCATCGAAGCGGCAATGCGGCAGGACCCCGATATTATAATGGTGGGTGAAATGCGCGATCTCGAAAGCGTCGCGGCGGCTATCGCGGCCGCGGAAACCGGACACCTTGTGCTTTCAACCCTTCACACCAAGGGCGCGGAAAGCACGGTCGACCGTATTATAGATATGTTCCCCGCCGCACAGCAGAACCAAATTCGGGTGCAGCTGGGAATGACGCTGCTTTTGGTATGCTGCCAGCAGCTTGTGCCGGGACTCGAAAGAGGAAGACGCCATCTTGCCGCGGAGGTTATGGTATGCAATCAGGCAATCCGCAATCTTATCCGTGTCGGGAAAACGCATATGATTTCCTCCACCATGCAAACTTCCCGCAAAGAGGGCATGTTTATTATGAAGGATTCGCTTGAAAAGCTCTATACGGAAGGCAAAATTTCCGAAGATGACAAAGAACAGTTTATGTTTTGATAAACAAAGGCAAAAATAAAGAGCAAGGAATGAAAAGCATAAGCCAACGGAAAGGAGAGTGCAACCCGCATGGGCATTGATACGGACAAATCCGCCGGATATTTCCCTTTTTACGGCAGGCTTGCGAATGAGCAAAAAACGGTTCTGTTATCCAATCTGCAAAAGCGGCGCTTTAATAAAGGCGACATAATCCACAGCGGAGCCGAAGACTGTATAGGGCTGCTTTTGGTTACCGAAGGTCAGCTTAGGGTATACGCGCTTTCTGACGAAGGCAAGGAGCTTACGCTGTACCGACTGTTCGAACGCGATATGTGCCTGTTTTCGGCCTCCTGCATTATGGCAAGCATTCAGTTTGAAGTAATGATTTCCGCAGAGCGGGACACGCAGACGCTTATCGTGCCCGCGCTCGTTTACAAGCAGCTGATGACAGATTCCGCCGCGGTGGCGAATTATACAAACGAGCTTATGGCGTCGCGCTTTACGGAAGTCATGTGGCTTATAGACCAAATACAGAACAAAAAGCTCGATTCGCGTCTGGCGGCTTTCTTAATCGAGGAAAGCTATCTGACATCGGACAATGTTCTTTCCATCACTCATGAGGCTATCGCCAACCATCTGGGAAGCATTCGTGAGGTTATCACGCGAATGTTAAAATATTTTCAGGAAGAAGGGCTTGTAAAACTGGGACGCGGGTACATAAACCTTACGGACACGGTAAGGCTGACGGATATGGCGAAGAACAGCTTAAAATAATGTCCACTGAATAAATCAAAAACCAAGCCGCGATGCGGCTTTCCCGGTTTTTTTATTTATTCAAGTGCAAGGTTTTTACATTAAAATAAATATTGTAACAATGTTACGGAAGAAACAGACGTTTTGTGGTATCCTATTAGCAGAAGAAAAAGGAGGTTACAAAATGTCTGTTTTAGTTATTAATAAGGAAAATTTTAAAGAAAAGGTGCTACAGTCCGAAAAGCCGGTGCTTTTGGATTTATGGGCTACCTGGTGCGGACCCTGTAAAATGCTATCACCCGTTGTGGAGGAGCTTGCGGAGGACCACCCGGAAATCACGGTGGGTAAAATAAACGTGGACGAAGAACCCGAACTCGCCCAGGCGTTTCAGGTATCGTCAATCCCCATGCTTGTGCTGGTGCAGGACGGTAAGGTTAAGAATGTTTCCGTGGGCTACAAGCGCAAGAATCAGATTGAGCAATTGTTCTGAATATCATGGGAATCTACGCAAGGATTGCGGGAATATTCGCGGCAATCGCGGTGGCGGCGACCGCGGTTGTTATGCTGCTGACCGGCTATAAAAAATCCGATATTGACCGCGGAATAGAGCAGTATCACAACACACCGGGAGCGGTTCTCGTCGATGTAAGAACCGAAGAGGAATACGCCGAGGGACATATCCCCGGAAGCGTCAATATTCCGTTGCAAAGCATACAGGATATCGAGTCTGTCGCCACAGATAAAAACACTCCGCTTTTCCTGTACTGCCGCAGCGGCAGAAGAAGCGGAGAGGCAAAATCGACGCTTGAAGAAGCGGGGTATGTCAACGTATATAATATCGGAGGAATAATCGACTACAGCGGGGAGCTTGAACGCTGACTGTTTTATACTCTGTTGCGGATGAAAGGACTATTGTCATGAAAACTGTTATAATAGGCGGTGTGGCGGGAGGGGCATCCTGCGCCGCAAGACTTCGCAGACTGGATGAAAACGCCGAAATCGTAATCCTTGAAAAAGGCGAATATATTTCCTACGCCAACTGCGGGCTTCCCTACCATGTGGGAGGCGTGATAAAGGAAAGGGACGTCCTTATACTTCAATCGCCCGAGGCTATGAAGGCAAAGTTCGCCATAGATATACGCACAAGGAATGAAGTGACGGCTATAAACCGCGATAAAAAGACCGTTACGGTAAAACGGACGGATACCGGTGAAAGCTATGAGGAAGCTTACGACAAGCTTGTGATCGCCACGGGCTCCTCGCCCGTACGGCCGCCCATACCGGGTATAGATTCCCCGCGAATAAAAACATTATGGACGATACCCGATACGGATGCCGTAATCGCTCTCATCAAAGAAAGGAACGTTAAAAAAGCGGCGGTTATAGGCGGCGGCTTTATAGGGCTTGAAATGGCGGAAAATCTCTGCCACGCGGGTGTTAAAGTGGCGGTTGTGGAAATGCTCGATCAGGTGATGGCTGCTCTCGATTACGAGATGGCGCAGCTTGTTCACCGACACCTTGCCGAAAACGGGGTGGAGCTTTATCTTTCCGACGGAGTGAGCGGTTTTTCCGATAACGCGGACGGCATAGCAGTAAATTTAAAAAGCGGGAACACTGTCGCCGCCGACATGGTAATTTTAGCAATCGGGGTGCGTCCCAACGGCGCGCTTGCGAAGGACGCGGGGCTTGAGGTAAACGCGCGCGGCGGAATTGTCACGGACGACCGTCTGCGTACTTCCGACAAGGATATTTACGCCGTGGGCGACGTTATCGAGGTGGAGGATTTTATCTTCGGCGACCGAACGATGATACCGCTCGCCGGTCCCGCAAACAAACAGGGGCGAATCGCCGCGGACAATATCGCCGGAGCGGATGAAGCTTACAGCGGTACACAGGGCTCGTCCGTCGCCAAGGTGTTCGATCTCACCGTCGCTTCCACGGGTGCCGCCGAAAAAGCGCTTACAAAGCGCGGGCTGGTCAAGGGTAAGGATTACGAAACCGTCATTATTGTACAAAATTCACACGCGGGTTATTACCCCGGCGCGGTGCCCATGACTTTAAAGCTTGTGTTCGCGTCCGACGGCTCGAGGATATACGGCGCGCAGATAATAGGCAGCGAGGGCGCGGATAAGCGTATCGATACCATAGGCGCGGCAATAAGGCTCGGCGGCACGGTTAAAGACCTGAAAAATCTTGAATTTGCCTATGCGCCCCCTTATTCGTCCGCAAAGGACCCGGTAAACATGCTCGGATTCGCGGCGGAAAATCTTATTGCGAAAAAAATGCGATTTACGGACTGGGACGGCGTCGAAAAGGACAAAAACGCCTTTCTTATAGACGTGCGCGAGTACGCGGAGGTTACCGGTTTTGCGGTGCCCGGCGCGCTCAATATTCCTTTGGGAGAGCTTCGCGGAAGAATAAACGAGCTTACTCCTTACAGGGATAAACATATAATTATATTTTGCGCCATAGGCGTGCGCTCCTACAGCGCCGCGCGGATACTGGCTCAGCTCGGCTTCGGCAATGTTTCCGTCTATCCGGGCGGCAGCCGTTTCTATAAATCCACGCATTATAAGGAATTCGATACAAATACAAAAAAATTAAAGCAGTCATCAACGCAGGTCAAACCGGTTTTCGGCAAAGCCTTAACCCTTGATTGCAGCGGGCTGCAATGCCCCGGGCCCATAATGAAGGTTTATGAAACCGTACAGGCAATGACAGACGGCGAAACGCTGGAAATTTCGGCTTCCGACCCCGGCTTTGTCAGCGACATCGACACCTGGTGCCGCCGCACGGGAAACACCTTGATTTCAAAGGGACGCAAGGATAATATATATACTGCCTTAATTCAAAAAAGCTTGTCTTCAACGACGTCGGCGGTACGCGACACCGCGGACGGAAAAACCATTATAGTGTTTTCGGGCGACCTCGACAAGGTGCTGGCGAGCTTTATAATTGCCAACGGCGCCGCCGCGATGGGCAGGAAGGTCACCATGTTCTTCACCTTCTGGGGGTTGACCGTGCTGCGAAGATCAAATAAACAGAAGCTTAAGAAGACCTTTATGGAAGCCATGTTCGGACGTATGTTGCCCCGCGGGAGCGGCAAGCTCAAGCTTTCCAAAATGAATATGGGCGGCATGGGCACCGCGATGATGAAACGAATAATGAAGGATAAAAACGTCGATTCTCTCGATGCGCTGATACAGAAAGCAATAAAAAGCGGCGTGAGGATTGTCGCCTGCACAATGAGCATGGACGTTATGGGAATTAAAAAAGAGGAGCTTATCGACGGCGTGGAGTTTGCCGGAGTCGGCTCATACCTCGGCGACGCGGAGGAATCCAACGTAAATCTGTTTATATAAAGATAAAAAATGTCGCATGGAACACTTACGCCCCACAAATTCAATTTGAATTTGTGGGTCGTGTGCCTTTGATAATACATATTATTTATAATAGAATCTTAATTGATTTTCTTTGCGTATCACCCTTATTCGATTTTTTAAAGTTAACACCCCTCATTCGATTGACGCAGCAAAATGCATCAATGGGACGTATTTCCTCATACCATCTTGTAGCAGTTTCCGGTAAAAGCGAGTTCAACTGAATTCCATCTTTGTCAAACATTTTATCAAATATTTCCGACAGCTTAAGAATCAGTTCTTCATTGACAGCGTCCTTATCGCACAATAGTTGTTCCATCATGCATGCGAGCGTGTTCATCTGTGCGCCGGATTTTAATGCTGTCAGCAAGGTAATGTCAGCGCTATAATCGTCAAGGATAATCTTTTTTTCGTTTTCCGTCTCGACCGAACGGAAGAACAGAAACGGCTGAGTTGTTTCTGTTGTTAAAATCCGACGACATACCGTCCAATTGGCAGGCGGTTCTTCCATCGGTGATAATAAAAGCTCGAGTCTCCTCACATCATTCGTTATATCCTTCGCCGTATAATCCTCCATTAAAATCACAATATCCGCACATTTCAGGTATTCGCTGCTTCCACCGATAACGAGGATAGTCGAAACCGATTTTGTTAAATACAATTCACGCACACGATCGGTAAACGGAATGATAGGTTCGTTTTTCACAATTTTCCGCATATTCCGGTCGCGGATCATAAAATTGGTCGCGCTCTTATCCTCATCAATTAAGAGCAGCTTGGAACCGCCGCAAACTGCTTCTATAATATTTGCCGCCTGCGACACGCTTCCGCTGGCGTGAAGTGTGGAAAAGCTTTCGGTATCCACGCCGCATGGTAAATTACGAAAAAATGGCGTCAGATTGAGCTCATGAACCGGTCTGCCGTCCTCAGCATAAATTTTCAGCAAGCTGTTATCAGACATAACATATTCGCGTCCGTCACCTGGAATATGATCGAAAATCCCCGTTTCTATCGCGTCAAGCAGCGTCGATTTACCGGAATATCCGCCACCGGTAATAACCGTCACACCTTGTTTTATTACCATTCCCGTAATTTCCCCTCCGTCCGTAAACGGGATTGTGATGCGCATGCTTTTGGGTGAAATAAACGGAATCGCATTTTTCATAGGTTGATCGGTCCCGTTTTCGCGCGGGAGAATGCTACCGTCGGCAATAAACACGATTAACCTGTGAGCTTTCATATAAGTGCGAATTTCCCGTTGTCTACGGTTTAACGATATATATTCCGTTAAAAACATCATATTTGATTTAGAAACAGCAGTTTCAATATGTTCCAATATATCCTTGACCGAGCGTACCGCCGACTTAGCGTTGACGGAAAGAGCGTTGACCAGCGGTATATTAAAATTTAATTTTAAAACAATCCGTTTATTCGCGGTATTATAAAATATTCCGCTACGGCGGATAAATATGTCAGTCACAGCTTGAGCCGAAAACTGCGCTTTTTCACGGGTATTTTTATTCAAATTTACATATTCGCTGCTCAAATTGTTTATCATCGGAGCGATAACACCGAGCATATAACACTCGATAGGCAGTGAATCTTCCGGTTGCAGTTCCGCTTCAAGCGGAAGCGGAATTTCAATAAAAAGCAATAATTTTTCGGAATTGCGTCTTCCGGTTCCGTTAAACCAAAACCTTAGGTTGTTGAAGTTGAAAATTTTTTCTTTTTCATAACAATTAGGGTTATAAACATCATTATAGAGCCAACAAAGTTCACTTTTGTTTTTTCCTTGCATTCGATTGATAATCGATTTAAATCTTTGCATAAAAATATCGCCCTTCTTTTAAAATTAATATAATCAAAATTACTTTTTAACCAAGGACGATAATATATTATATAAATATAAAAAAGCGCACCCGTATCGGATGCGCCTGAAAGTCATACGAAGAAAACCTAATTACGTAAATAAGCAATCGGCAATCAACATAAAATCTGGTACATACAAATACATAATCGTCATATTTATTTTTTTCATGTTAATCACCTCTCTAATTAATTTGTAATTTGATTACAATCACAGTATAACAAAGTATTATAGTAATGTCAAGCATTTTAAATAATTTGACGTAAGCTGATTTATTCGTATTCCACCACGCTGACCCATTTAAGCAGGAATTCGCGTTCTTCCGGCTTTTTCTTCACCATTTGGGAGGAGGCGACTATCGGCAGCCACTTGTTTACATACTGCTTTGCCGTATCGCTCTTCCTGCAGAAAAGATTCAAATATTTATCCGCAAGCTCCTTTTTATCCTCAAGGCAGAAAAGAAGATATGTCCGCGCCACATCGGCGGAGGCGTTGCCCTGGGTAACATGGGACCAGTCGAG
Organism: Eubacteriales bacterium; assembly: GCA_028701715.1. Lineage (GTDB taxonomy): Bacteria > Bacillota > Clostridia > Oscillospirales > CAG-382 > UBA1206. Next base: position 24,501 of record JAQVQF010000001.1, read on the forward strand.
TATGAAGGGCACTCCGTCCTCACGGATAATGATATTCGACGGGTTGAAGTCGCCGTGGCAAACTTTTTTATGCGTCGGCATCCCCTCAAGGCGGGTATGCATCTCATAACGGGCGGTGGCGTCGAGCGAGGATTCGCTTATCTTGCGGTTCATTTTATCCTTCAGCTTGTTGAGCAGCGGCGCGGTTTTGGAATGCACCTCCATCTGAAGGTCCACAAACAGATTAAGATATTCGTCGAGCTTTTCAGGATTTTCGTCCATAAGATATTGGAGCGTCATACCGCTTATGAATTCCGAAATTATCGCCCATTTGCCGTCGATTTTAGTAACCTCAAGAACCTTGGGGATATGAAGGTCGGTTTCCTCCACACGCGCCTGATTTAACGCCTCGTTTAGTATATCGGCCTTGGAAAAATTTTCGTCAAACAGCTTCACGACGGTGTCGCCGTCACGGTAAATTATCTTGGATTTCCTTACGGCGATGATTTTATCCTTTGATACAGCCATTATTACCCCTCCTTCTTATTCGTGCCGTAATACGCGTTGAGATACATCTGTTTTATTTCACCGATCAGCGGATAACGCGGGTTGGCGCCCGTGCATTGGTCGTCGAACGCCTGCTCCGCCATCTCGTCGAGTCTTGAGAGGAAATATTCCTCGTCAGATACATAATCGCGTATCGAGGGCTTGATGCCGATTTTCGCCTTCAGCTCTTTTATTTTCGCTATAAGCCCTTCCAGCTTTTCTTCGTCGGTATTTCCGGCGACGCCGAGGTATTCGGCGATTTCCGCGTAGCGCGCGAGCGTATGAGGATGACCGTACTGCGGGAAGGTACCCATCTTGACGGGGACCTCCGCGGCGTTGAAGCGCAGCACCTCCTCCATCATAAGAGCGTTGGATATGCCGTGCGGTATATGGTGAAAAGCGCCGAGCTTATGCGCCATCGAATGCATGACTCCAAGGAAAGCGTTTGCGAAAGCCATGCCCGCAATGGTCGCGGCGTTTGCCATTTTTTCACGCGCGACGGGATCGTTGGGACCGTTGTCGTAGGCTCTGGGAAGGTATTCGAATATAATCTTCAAAGCGCGCAATGCCAATCCGTCGGTAAAATCGGTCGCCAGCATGGAGGCATACGCCTCAAGCGAATGAGCAACCGCGTCTATACCCGAAGCGGAGGTCAAACCCTTGGGCGCGTTCATCATCATATCCGCGTCGATTATCGCCATGTCCGGCATAAGCTCATAATCCGCGAGAGGATATTTAATGCCGTTGCTCTGGTCTGTTATAACCGCGAAAGGCGTCACCTCCGAACCCGTGCCCGCCGTGGTCGGCACAGCTATGAAGTACGCTTTATCGCCCATATGCGGGAAGGTGTAAATTCTCTTGCGTATATCGGCGAAACGCATCGCCATTTCCTTAAAATCGACCTCGGGATGCTCGTACAGCACCCACATTATTTTCGCCGCGTCCATGGCGGAACCGCCGCCCAAGGCGATTATTACGTCGGGCTTAAATGCGGTCATGACCTTGGCGCCCTCTTTGGCGCAGGCGAGCGTCGGATCGGGTTCAACGTCGGAGAAGGTCGCGTGGGTTATACCCATGGAATCGAGCTTATCCTCTATCGGCCTTGTATAGCCGTTGGCGTAAAGGAAGTTATCCGTGACGATAAACGCCTTCCTTTTGCCCAATACCGTTCCCAGCTCGTCGAGTGCCACCGCAAGGCAGCCCTTCTTTATATAGACCTTTTCGGGCGCTCTGAACCAAAGCATATTTTCTCTCCTTTCGGCGACCGTCTTGATGTTAAGCAGCTGTCTGACGCCCACGTTGTCCGAAACGCTGTTGCCGCCCCAGCTGCCGCAGCCGAGGGTAAGCGAAGGGGTCAGCCTGAAATTGTACAGATCCCCTATTCCGCCGTGCGCCGCGGGTGTGTTCACGAGTATACGGCAGGTTTTCATCCTTTCCGCAAAGGCGTCAACCTTTGCGCGGGCGGTGACCTCGTTTAGGTATATCGCCGCGGTATGCCCGTAGCCTCCGTCGATAACAAGGTGTTCGGCTGTATCGAAAGCGTCCCCGATATCCTTCGCGCGGTACATGGCAAGCACGGGTGAGAGTTTTTCGTGAGCAAATTCTTCGGAATGCTCGGCGCTTGTCACCTCCCCGATAAGGATTTTAGTGTTCTCCGGGACGGAAACTTCCGCCATCGCGGCAATTTTATACGCGGTCTGACCTACAATTTTAGCGTTGAGAGAGCCGTTTATAATAATGGTTTTTCTGATCTTTTCGGTTTCCTCCGGGTTAAGGAAATAGCAGCCGCGGAGAGCAAATTCTTTTTTAACCTTTTCATATATGCCGTCAAGGACTATCGCCGACTGCTCGGAAGCGCATATCATGCCGTTGTCGAAGGTTTTGGAATGGATTATTGAATTTACGGCGAGAACAATGTCCGCCGAATCGTCTATGATTGCCGGGGTGTTGCCGGGCCCTACGCCTATGGCGGGCTTGCCTGACGAATAAGCCGCTCTGACCATACCGGGGCCGCCCGTCGCAAGGATGGTGTCGGCTTCCTTCATCAGCAGGTTTGACATCTCGAGCGAGGGCTCGTCTATCCAGCCGATTATGCTTTCCGGAGCGCCGGCAGCAACCGCCGCTTCCAGTACGGCTTTCGCCGCCGCCACCGTGCATTTCTTTGCTCTGGGATGCGGACTGATAATTATACCGTTACGTGTTTTCAGAGCGATTAATGTTTTAAATATAGCGGTGGAGGTGGGGTTGGTGGTCGGAATCACAGCGGCGATAACGCCCAAAGGCTCGGCGACCTTTATTATGCCGAAAGCTGTGTCGCGTTCGATTATTCCGCAGGTTTTGGTGTCCCTGTATGCGTTGTAGATATACTCAGACGCGTAATGGTTTTTTATTACCTTGTCCTCGACCACGCCCATGCCGGTCTCCTCCACCGCCATTTTGGCGAGAGGGATACGCATTTCGTTTGCCGCCATAGCCGCAGCCTTAAAAATCGAATCGACCTTGTCCTGACTGTATGAGGCGAATTCCTTCTGCGCTTTTCTTACCGTCATCAGCATCGACTTGAACGAATCCAAGCTGTCGGTTACGGGATATTTGTTTGCTTCCATATTATTTCATCCTTCCCGCCGCCCGGAACACCCCGTTCCGAGCGAGCTTTACCCAATTAATATATATCTTTTTTACAGATATATATTAGCATAAAACAACAAATCGAACAATAGCCATTTTCCATAAAATCATTCGTCTGTTATACGGTTTATATGCTTATATTTTAAATAACCTTTTTAATTTTCAATATTACAAATGCCGCGGCCGTTATTGCAACGGCGCATACAATTGCGATAAGCCAAGGAAAGCCCGGTTTATCGGGAGTCGGGTCGACCTCCTCGGACAAATCCGATGCCGTACTTTCATCCGCGGATTCAATATCGCTCTCCTCGGAGGAGGGATTTTTGTATTCATCCATGGCGTTCTTCAGAGTATCGTAAAGGCCGTCAATATGCGTGCCGTATATAATATCCTCTTTTAAATATTTTTCCAGCGCGTTGGCGGCGATTCGTATGCCCGAGGTATCCGATGCCGTACCCGTGTCAATCAGCTCCTCCGCTTCCCCGAGCAGCAATTCGTATTTGGCGGTATCCATACCGTAAACCTCGAATTCGCGTATGCCGCCGCTGTAATAGGTGCTGTAGGGAGCGCAATACCAGCGCTTGAGCTGAACATATTTTATATACCGGCATATTACCGAATCTATTTCGACTGTATCGATAACGTGAACGCCGTCCGCCTTACCGGATATTTCATATACTTTTGTAAAATTCTCTCCGTCGGATGAAACATATATCTCATATGCCGAAACGCATTCGTGAAAATCTATGACTATTTTATTGACGTTTCTTTCCGTTCCGAGATCAAGCAGCATCCACTGCTCGTCTTTATCTCTTGCAAAGGAAAGCCGTGTATCGTGATTTCCGTCGACCGCAAGCGGTTCGTTTAACGCGTAATCGACCTCCAGCCCGCTAACCGTGACCGTTTTGCCAAGCGCCATATTTATATTGAGCTTTTTGTCGTTTAGATTATAATCCGGCGCGGTCACGCCGATATCGGTAACCTCGCAGCTTGCGCTGCCCGACGATTCAAAGGGCAGCACAAAAGTTGAACTGTCTGCAAGGGACGGATTCTTTATATTGACAGGGTCGTAATAATAGGTGTCGTCGACGATAAGCACCGTCTGGGCGTTATCGGCGTACAGCTTGATATTGACAGAAGTATCAAGGGGAACGGTATAATTATAATTGAAGGTATAGGTCTCACGGCTGAAGGATATTTTGCCCGCCGCGTTTACAAACAGCTTCCCGTCTTCTCCCGAAAGAATGACCGCGTCGCTATAGCCCGAAAGCTTAATATCCGCCGAAAACAGATATGGGAACCCCACCGATTTAACCGATCCGACATCCTGCGTCGTAAGCGGGAGCGAAACGAAACGCGAAGGATCGGTGTTACCCGCTCTGCGCGACAGCGTTTCAAACCTGCTTATAAAATCATCCGCGTCTATATTCCTTGTCTGCTCGCCGTCCCAGGCTTTTTCCGAAACGTAGCATACCTGATAACGCACGCGGTCGAATATGTCGAACATCGAAAAACCGCCCCATTCGGTATGCCTGTCGTTCCAGAGACAGAAGCTTGCACCCTTAAGCTGAGGATTATCATATGCAACGGCTGTGTTTGAATCATATCCCATATAGTTGACAAACCATGAATTATACAGCAGCTTGAGATCGAAATAATCGGCGAAGCCGTAATTCCCGCCGGGAACGCAGTAGAGCCTGTAGCTGCAGGAATTAATGACGTCGTACCCCATCGAAAACAGCGTCTTGTAATCCGAAAGCGAATCAGCCCAGAAATTCACCTCGGCGTCGCCCGAAACGGGAGTGCTGCCGTTGAAGCCGCCGGCGCCGAAAGCACCCCAGAACCGCGGCGTATAGCCTCTTGAACGTATATGCTCTATGAGAGTATTTGTATATGCTCTCATTGCCTCGTTATATCCTTCCGGATATTCGTCGGTGCCGAAATGCACTTTTTTGGAAACGAAAACGGGATCGTCGCCCGTGATATATTCATCGAAAAGATCAAGCACAAACTGTACGGCGTCGGGATTTGTTATATCCAGATGCGCTCCGTCGGAGAGCATGTACCCGGGCACGACGTCGGCAAAGCACCTGCAGTGAGCGGGAGTGTCAATTTCGGTTATTACCTCCACGCCGTATTCGAGCATACGCTTCTGATAAGCGCGGTAATCTTCCTTGGAATAATATCCGTCGGTGGCGGTAAGTCCGGAAATATCGCTCTCAAGGCGGAATATGTTATAGCCGTTCGCACCGTTGTCGTTGATGTGAAGATGAATTTCGTTAAGCTTGTACCAGGCGAAATATTTGGTTATCTCCTCCACATAATCGAGAGGGATATACGCTCTCGCCACATCTATCATGCCCGAGCGTACCGGGTACGACGGCCAATCGCGCACCCTGCCCTTGGGCATGTATCCGTCCGCGTAGCAGGACTGGAGCACGGTTATTATCCCGTATAACAGACCCTTGCCGGTATTTGCTTCTATCGTGACGCTGTCGCCGGCGTCAATGGTATAGCCCTCGTCGCCCAGCGCGGTGTCGGAGGAGGATTTCAGGTATATATCTCCGGTTTCATTTATGCCCTCGGTTACCGTTAGATCAATGCCGGCAATATCGAGGAAATAATCTTTTATTATCGTCTTTTGGGCTTCGGTGACAAGCGCTTCGCTTTCGAGCGTAACCTTCATGCCCTTTTTAAGGTAAAACTTTCCCGTTTTGCCTTCCCATTCCCTTACGGCGGGTATTACCGTGGGAGGAGCGTTGACTTCGTCCGCTCCTGCGCTAATAACGGCGGAACCCGTAAGTAAAATGACGGCGCTCAAAAGCGCGGATATTATTTTTTTCATGTGTTAAGCTATCCTTTCATAGTTACGCAAGCCCATATGATTAACTTGTTGTCTAAGCTTATAATATCATAGGATTATAAATAATGCAAGCATGATAAAATGACGACACGATAATATAACGATTGTAATTAAATATACACTTGACATTTGGCATATGATATGATAGTGTTTTATTGGGATAATTGATAAAAATCCCAAAATCAACAGGACAACAAGACAAAGGATTTCAAGTCGATTACGGGAGAGGAATGATGATATGGCTTTCTGCCTCAATTGCGGTAAAAAGATTGACGACAGTAACGGTAAGACCTTGTGTTCCGATTGCGAAAAAGCGATTTCACAAACGGCCGACTTAAACCGAAGCCGGGACCGGAACACCTTATATCCGGAAAACACGACCCGGTATAATAATAATCAAACACAAAAGCAAGCCTTTATGCCCGGCGGCATATGCAGACTGTCCGCCTCGCCTTCGGTCGGGGAAACCGCCGTTATGCTGCTTCCCAAAAGCGGTCTTACGGGCACATTAAATCCGTTTACCGCGGTATTCGGCAGCATTAAGCGATTTGTTTGCGGATTTAAGAGTCTTTTTAAAAACAAAAAAAAGTTAATTCCGGCTCTTGTTCTTGCGTTTTTGTGGATTCTGCTTTCGCTGCTTCCCATGCTCGGTGTCAATAATGCAGCGGTTAAGACGCTTTCCTCGCTGACCTTCGCTCAGGGCGGATACAGTAAAAATATTGTTAATATTATCGGCGGCTTGCTCGGCAAGGGTATGGTTGCCGCCGTTTTCGTATCCCTGTTTTCGGGCGGGCTGAAAAGCACGTCGGGAGGTTTAAAACAAACCGTTTCTTCTTTTAAAAATTCTATAAAAAATACGGAAAGCTTCTGCTTATGGCTTATGGGAACGGGATTTGCTCTCGTTTTTTATAACTTTACCGTCGGAAAAGCATCGGTGTGGCAGGGTATGGCGGGAATAGCGGGTTTGCTGCTCTGTCTGAGAGCCTTCGGTACGAGCGGCGGGTTTCTGCGTAATATATTAACCTCGCTGACCGCGAACAAATCAAACGGAATAAGGCATGAAAACAAAATATCGCTGCAAAGTCTTCTTTCGGGTATGGCATGCGGCTTTGCTATCGCCGTTATTATGTCGCCCATACCCTTCGCTTATGCCCCGTATTGCGCGGGCTTGGCGTTTACGGTGACGGCGGCGGTATCGCTTTTGGTGTTAAGGCCGGCTAAAGGGAGGGCGGTTACATGAAAAAGCTGTGCTGCTCGCTCGTTTTACTGATCCTGTTCTTCAATGCTTTCCCGATAATATCATTTGCGGAAGAAGCCAAAACCGAAACGGTTGATCCGTACGAATATTTAGGCGTAAATACTTTTGACGAGGTTATGGAGTACATAAGTATAGGTAGGGATAAAGACTATAATCCTCTTAAAGTCAAAAGTATCGACATCGATATTGTTTCCCAGATAACCTTTTATTCAATGAATTCTACAGAAAATTCCTATCCCGTGTCGTTGCCTTCTATGGTTACGATAGAATTTACAAGCGGAAGCAGCGTAAATCTGCCCTTTTCCACCGGCGAAATCGTCCACATGGATGATGAATGGAGGCTTGCGACCGAAGAATTCGACGGTACAATAGTAATTGATATAATCACGGGTTCGGAAGGCTGGGGCTACTACTCCTATAAGGCATATTTTATAGGTTCCGTAAAATCCAGAACAAGATTAGGCAGAGTAGAGGACGGCAATGTCGAAAGTATTTATACCAATCAATATACGGCTGAAAATCCTCTGTCGGTAAACTTCAGTTACAGAACATACCTTCACGGCGACGATACTTCCGACGATAACTGGAGACAAATTACCGTGTCGTTTGAATCGCTTTGCTATGGCGCTCAATGGTTTAAATTTATTATGACACCGGGAAAAATGGTGGTTGAAACAACGCCCGCGCAGACCAGCGACGTTACCGTAAGCACGGATGCCGATGAAACCGCGGGCGAGACCTCAATTCCCGTGCCTGTCGCCATAGTGGTGGGCGTGCTGGGAATCGGCGCGTCTTTGGCGGCCGCAGCCGGAATCACGGGCGGCGGCGACGGAGGGGACGACGGCGGCAAAAAAAATTCCAAGTATAAGCTGTGTATTAAGAAGGATTTCGGAGACAGCATAGCTTACAACAGAAAGCCTGTGACGGTGTACGCCCGTATGTGCGAAATAACTCCGGAAGGCAGGGAGCTTGACAGACCCGATTTGACCTCAAATATCAGAATATTCTCGAGCGGGAATCCCATTACGGTTGATAGCCTCTTTGTGTCCGGCAATTATATGGCCGCCAATATCAGCGCGGAAGCCGCCGCCGGAACCGTCACGGAAAAGACGGGCATAATATCCTTCGCTTATACCGGTGAAGGCGGCACATTCCGCAACGATGTGACCTTCAGACTGATAGGCGAGCCGTACATCTCCTTCCCTGAGCAAAAGAGCTACAGCGGCAGAATGTTCGTAGACGTTATCGCAGGCGACGGCTGCGAATACGAGTTGACAATTGATCTGTGCGACTTTACGAAAGAAGCGGAAAATGTTAAGTTTGCTTCCGAAAGCGGCGAAGCGAAGGCGGAATTCGAGAAAATCGCGCCGTATAAATACAAGGCAATCATACACAATCTGACCTCGGCGTCGTCCGACAAGAGCTGCTTCGCCAGGGTTAGATATATTCCGATTACGGTGACGGCCGAAAACGATATCGAAAAAGCCGAAAATGTCTTCGAGCTTGCGGTATATCCCGAAGGTCTGTCGGTGAGAAGCGACGCTGTTAAGGATGACAAACTCTGTATAAGGTCCTATGACAATCCCGACGCCGGCGATCTCGATTACAAGATAAAGCCGACAAGATTCGATCTTGTCCTTGCGGTCAGAGAGAAAAACGCGGAAGGCAAGGAAAAAGCGATAATTGCAGATATGAAGGAAGCAACATCCTCCTTCGCAAAGCTTAAGGGTACCGGTAAAGATACGGAGGAGCTTTTAAAAGCATATAAATACAAGCTCGACGATTCCTCAAAGACCGACGGTATATTCCGTATTATTCCGGAAACAAGCATTCCGGAACTCGGTTCGCCTTATTATGTCACACTGCCTGTACGCTGCGAATACCGTTCCGGATCATATTCCGTCGATATACCCTGCCGGCTTGTCGGAGAACGCGAGGAAAAGCCCTCGGAACGGGATATCGAATACAGGAAGCTGATAGACCGCGTCAAACGCTATGTTCCCGAAGAGGAATGGTCGGCGGTGCTTAAAAATATAAAATCCAACGCCGACACCATGTCGATTATGACGATGCATGCATTGAGCAAGAGCATTATATACACCGCGCAGGCAAGGTTCCTCAACGAATCCGAATCGCAGCGCGCCTGGGCGGATGCCCTCGACTGGATGATTTACGGGCTTGAGTGGGCGAAATGGTTCGGTGACCAGGCGTTCGCATATCTTGCCACCGTCTATACAGGTCCCGTGGGAGAAGCCCTGCTTTCGCCCGCCAAGGAAATACTCACCAACCTTATAGGTGAGGTGGGCGTGCAGATAGTTTACGGCGAAAAATTCGATTTCGAAAGCCTGCAGATAATGAATAATCTTTCTGCGGCTCTCGATAATCTGATAATGACCTCCGCCGACCCTTCGAGACTTGACATAAGGCAGATGGCGACGGTGCTCGCCGGCTTCCTCATAGTGAACGCGGCAAAGAATTATGTGCTGAATGTCGATAAGGACGGCAAGCGCGACTTTTATAAAGCGATAACCGACGCGTTCGGCAATCTGACGGTTAACGCCATGAAGATACTTTGCAGCGATCTGTTCGGCAAGGCGATGAAGAGCCAAGCGGTTAAATCGGCTATGAATACTCAATGCGGTAAATGGATAAAAACCTCGCTTGTCAAATATCTGCCCGATATGGACATATTCTTTTCCAATAACGAACGTATGGTTAGTATTGAAAAGCTCGCCATACTCGACAAGTATATTTCGGAAATATGCGGGCTCGGCGCGGCGACGGTATTTAAAAAAGCAAGCGAAAGCGTTATAGATTTCACTCCGGACGATGTCGTTTTCAGCTTTGTGCTCTGGGAAAACACCGCAAACCCGGACGATTCAATTGTTGTGAAGGTCAGCTTGAAGGCGGTGGGAGAAAAGCTGTATAATTTCATGTTCAACGCTTTGTTCGGCGCTTTCCCGTTTGCGTTGTCTCCCGTCGACCCCCCCAAGGATCCGCCGTTTATAGTAACAGCCTGATAATAAATCGAATAAATAAAACCCGGGTAAATCCGGGTTTTATTATGGCTTTTTTGTATCAGGAACTGATACCCTTGCGAAGACTACAGCTCAAGCTGCTTCGATAAAAACAATGCGCCGGTATTTATCATCTTGCGTTCCGATTCGTCGGGCGTACAGCCTTCCCTTGCCAGAAGCATAATACCACCGATAACGTCACCGTCGGATATTATGGGCGTGAGGTAGGATACCCGCCCCGTGCCGTGTTCGGTAAGCTCGATGCCCGTCCCCGCTTCCGCGGCCGTAAAGGACTGGCGTTTTTCGAGCGCGGACGAAATTGAACCCGAAATCGGCTTTTCAAGATATTCCCTGCCGTTTATCCCTGCGACAGCCACCACCGTATCACGGTCGCATACCGCGACCGGTATACCCGCGGCTTTATTCAATGCATCGGCATATTTTGCCGAAAATGTGGATATTTCACCAAGCGGTGAATATTTTTTAAATATGACTTCCCCGTCTTTATCGGTGTATATTTCCAGCGGTTCGCCTTCGCGTATACGCATGGTACGACGGATTTCCTTGGGTATTACCACTCTGCCGAGGTCGTCTATTCTTCTAACTATACCTGTAGCTCTCATATATTTCACTCCGGATTATCAAAAATTCTCTTTGCGTAACCTATTCTTTGCCGTTTCGGTAAAATTATTCATAAAGCAAAAAAGAGGCTCTTTTATTCATACTCGAAGTATCCGAACGATATAGCGTGTTGTTCGATATATACCTTCTTATTTATACGATAAACCGCGTTACGCGTTATATGATTTTATTGATTTTATAAAAGTGTTTGTCTCAATTATTCGCAAACCAATAAAATAAAAAGCGATTGTTTTTACAAATTTGGTTATAATAACACAAAATTCCAGCTTTTTGCTTTATATTTATTATAGAACCTCATAAAAATGGTTGACAACTTGTTTTCATTATGATATAATTTCAAAAATAATATTAATAATATTTGATATTATTTTTATTAACGAGACCATAGATAAAATATTATTGGAGGGAAAAAATGAAAAAGCAACTTATTAAACTCATCGGTCTAATTCTTATTGTCTGCATAACGGCAAGCATATTTGCAGCCTGCAGCGAGAAACCCGAAGAGAAAGTGGCTGCTGAGTATACATACAGAGGATACTCAACGGCACTCGGCAACAATTGGAACCCCCACACCTGGGAAACCAACGCAGATAATACAATACAGGATTATCTGTCCATGCCATTCTGCACAATGTCCATCAAGGATTCCGAAAACGGAGTTTATCAATGGGTATATGAGATGGCAACATCCGTCGAAGACGTCACTGAAGACCACAAGGATGACCTGACAAAATACAATGTCACTCTTCCTTCCGGAAAAACAGCCGACGAAGTAACCGAAGGCTATGTCTTCGAAATCAAATTGAATCCCGACGCAAAATGGGAAGACGGCACCGTTATCAACGCCGATTCTTATATTTATTCCATGCAGCAGCTTCTCAACTCCAAGATGAGAAACTATCGCGCTAACCTGTACTATTCCGGCGAATCCGCGGTTGCGGGCGGTCTGGCATATTACAACTCCGAAGCTCCCATCTACTTACCGATGGTTCCCGCTTACGAAGATGAAGGCGATTATTCCTACGATCTCGAAGCAGGAATCGCAAACGGCGAGGTTTATATCAATCTCAGCAGCGCCGAAATGACTCTTTACAGCATGAGCCTTAACGATCTCCACAGCACATACGGCGTCGGCGACGATGCGGATTATACTTCAATAAAAAATGCCGAAAACGCTTTCGGTTATACCAAAATCACAAACGAAAACAAAGAAACCGCTCTTAAATTAATCAACGATATACTTACCGACTTATTCGGCATAACGGATGAAGCAGAACTGGCTGATTATGTAAAGGAAGCTTTGTTCGTTAATAAAGGAGAAGTAGGCGAAAAGGTTGAATATGATGCCGTAGGCTGCTACAAAGTTGATGATTTAACCATCCGCTATGTCTGCCAGACATCTATTGATTACAACTACTTCCTCACCTCCTGCACCTCCACATGGCTCGTTTACGAAACCCTGTACGAAGCGGGTAAGGATACCACGGGCGAACTCATCACAACAGATTACTGCACTTCCAAAGAAACCACCATGTCCTACGGTCCGTATAAGCTTTCTTCCTATGAAGACGGCAAGCAGATCGTATTCGTTCAGAATGAAAGCTGGTACGGCTGGACCGAAAATGATGACGGTTCTCTCACATCTACTACAAATTTCGAAGTTGACGGCAAAAAGATACAGCAGTATCAGACCACCAAGGTTATCATCGATGTAATGGATGACGCAACCGCCAAGCAGATGTTCCTCAAGGGCGATCTCAACGATTGGACTCCCAACGCTGACGACCTTATCGAATATTCATCCTCCTCCCGTCTGTATCAGATCGACGAAACCTATACCATGTCGTTGTTCTTTGACTGCGATTTGGAAGATCTTAAAGCCATGGACGAATCCAAGGGTAACCAGAATTCGGTGGTTTTGTCCAACATCAACTTCCGTGAAGCCTTCAGCTTGGCCATTGACAGAAGCGAATGGGTTAAAACGACCGAAGGCTACAAGCCGTCTTACGGTCTGATGAATACCCTTTACTATTATGATGTTTATAACGATCCTACATCCTCCTACCGCGGATCGGATGCGGCTATGCAGGCCATCTGCGACCTTTACGGCGTGGAATACGGCGATGGCAAGCTTTATACGACTCTTAAGGAAGCATATAAATCCATAAACGGCTACAACCTCACCGAAGCGAAAGAATTGATGAAGACCGCCTGCGATGAACTCGTCGCGGCAGAGCTTTATACGGCAGGCGAACCGATAGTAATCCGCATTGCCTGGATGAAGGGCGCTCTTGACACGCCTGCGCAGAATCAATGCTCGGCTATCGAAGGATATCTGAACGCCGCTATCGAAGGTTCCGGTTTCGGCGCCATAACTCTTGAACCGTACGGAAGCCTTAACGACCGTTACGGCGACGTAGGTACCCGCGGCGATTACGCAATCGGTTACGGAGCATGGGGCGGCGCAGCCTTCTATCCGTTCCGCAATCTCCAGGTTTACTGTGACAACGGCCAATATTCCCTCCATGAG
>JAQVQF010000072.1 GCA_028701715.1 Eubacteriales bacterium
TTTTCAACCTTGGAAAAAGTTGTCGATCGTCTTTGCGATACTATAAATTCTTTATCAAAAAACATTGTAAAAAGTATAACCGGAAGAGATTGGATTATATCACTATGTTAATGGATAATTAGTATTACTCCTTTTCCCTGTAATTGTCAAGAAAAATTGCCGCAAAAAAACAACGCAGCTTTATATTCATAAATCTGCGGTTTTTATGTATATATACGACATATGCCGCAGTTTTTCGAGGATACCTAAATAATCAGGTATTGGAAACCAAATAAAATGCGCAATTTAATTACACCGATTTTAATGACCATACGGCAGGTATCGGCGATCGGGCGAAATGTTCTATATCTATATCTATATATTATATATAATGTACCCGTTCTTCGTCATATTGTGTTCTGGGTTCGGGCGTAACGGCGGGGTAACCTATATGGATTAATCCGAGAGGGATTATGTTTTCACTAAGCCCGAGAGCATCCCTGACGCTTTGCACCGCTTCTTTTTTAGGGTAAAGCCCGCACCAGCAGGAACCGAGTCCGATCGATACGGCGCCGAGCAGTATATTTTCGACAGCCGCGGAGCAGTCCTGTATCCAAAAATCGCCAAACTGACGCGGAAGCATATGCTTTGTGTTCCCGGCAATTATTATAATAACAGATGAGGCATAATCGGTATATCTTGTTGTTTTCCTAAGCATTTTACGCTTTTCAGGTGATTTAATCACATAAAATTCCCACGGTCTGGTGTTGCAGGCGGAAGGACCCGACATCGCATAAGCGAGCAGCTTTTCGATAAGATTTTCCGGCACTTCATTATCGAGAAATTCTCTGACGCTTCTTCTCCTATACATAGCCTCTTCAAGCTGCATGCTAATCCCTCCTATATAAATATGATGAAAAAGCGGATACTTAATTCTGCCAATTTATTTCGGCTATTCCGAGTATATGCAGTCTTGCGGCAATGTAGTCGAGAGCGGTAACTTTACCGTCGCCGTTTATATCCGCAGCCGCCGAGGCATATTCATCAAGCTGTGTCAGCCCCAAAATATATAATCTTATCAGAATATAATCGCTTACATTTATTCGCGCATCGCCGGTAACATCGCCGGGCTTGTAAAAATTACCCGTTCCTGACGCAATGCTTATATCGAAGGTCATTTCAAACGAACGGTTCCAGGGGTAACGGAAATCAAAGCAATCAACCATACCGTGAGTCGAGGTATTATAGGGCGCTAATCCCGTGATAATTCTGCTTGTGTTGATTTTGTCAAGTAAATAGGAATATGAACAGAACCCCTCCGCGGCGGGATTGTTTATACTGTAGCCGTAAAGCTTATAGCTTATGTCTTTCAGATAAGCGAAGGTCATGGCTTGTATAAAGCCCTCGTTGCTGCTTTTGGTTACAACGGATGAGTTTTTCAGATATAAATATCTTGCGATACCGTTCGCTAACGCAAGCCCCATGGCGTTACCGGCGGTATTCCAGTTGGAATATCCCAGAAACAGCATAAGGTCGATATCCGCGGACACCAACGCGTTTTCAAGCGCACGGTTTCCGCTGCCGTATGTGGGATCGATAATGATCGTGGGTATTTGATTTTGTATGTTACTTTTCGCCTGCGCGATAAGCTGCGCGGCGGCGGTTTGATGGTTCGCATTGGTGAATACCAGCACCTGCAGCTCTCCGCTTTCGGAAAGATTGCAATTCAGGGTGGATATATGCGTCGTAACATTGGTTCTCAGCGTTTCAAAGTCGAATGCGTCCGCAAGATAATCCTCGGCTCCGCCGTAGTAGGTGACCTTGATATTTGTTCCGCCGTATAAAAGAGAAACAATTCTGGTTATCCCCATTAGTCCCAGCTCGTCGGTAGCGGCAAAGCAGGCGCCCTTAGCACCGGTTTTTGATCGAATATAGTTTATCTCGTTAGTCTGGATATTCGTACCGTTGGAGGAATCGTCCACACCGATATAACAAAAATCTATATTATCAAGCGCGCGATCGAGTATATAATCGATAAGCTTAAGCTTTCTGGATCGCGAATCGAGATATTTATCTATCTTGCTTTCCGGCAGCGAGGAAGCTATTATGTTTCCTTTGGCGTCGTATTTATAACCGGCCGTTATATTTTCCACGGTAAGCTCGTCGCCTTCCAGCGCAGCCCTTGCCGCCGCTCCGTATGAACGCAGCAGATTGTATTCATCCATCTGATATCCTTCGTAATTAACGGTTGACGCAAGACGCATTACGGTGTCGAACAATACGACTGTTTTATTTTCCGCAAGCGTGATAATATAGTCGGCTATTTCATATTCAAGCGTAAGATCGGTGTTTGAAAGCCATCTTGATGATACCAGTCCGCCGGAAAGCAGCTGGTCAAGAGAGAGGACATAATAATCGCAATCTCCCTCTATAGATTTCAACCATTCGACAAGCGCTTCACGGTCGCCGTAGGTGGTGCCGTTGGAATTCGGCTGCATATTGTCGAGAGCGGTACGGAATAAATCCTCATCCGGCATAAGCAGATCTATACCCACCGACCGGGCGAGATATTTCGCTCTGTCAAGATTGACCGGACGGTTGTCTATGGGAATATACGCGACCTTTATACCGTTATAATCGGTCGCGCTGTTTTCTGCATATACGCTTGCCGCTGCAGGCGAAAACGCTGTAAGTACGGCAAAAACGAGAATAAAGGATAAAACAGTTCTTATTTGTTTCATTTTATCCGCCTTTCTTCCTTAAGGATAAATAATATTTTGCGAACTTATACAGCAGCGAAGCGCCGATAATTCCGGCATCGCCGCCGAGTGAAGATATTTTTACCACGGAAGGGGCAAGCAAATATGAACGTAATAATTTTATTAGCGTTTCGCTGTCTCCGGTTATTCCGCCCGCCAGGGAAATCAGCTCGGGAGCGAATATATAGCGTATTCCGTTAATGCCCGTGGCAAGATGCTTGGCGTACTCGTCAAGCACGGTTTCCGCGACGGGGCAGCCCATACCGTAGGCCTTAAACGCCGTAGAGCCGTTTATACCGTCTTTGGCAAGCGAAGCGATCACCGAGGTTGGGTTTTCGTTTACCGCTTTTTTTACCGCGGAAATAAGCGCGGTAGCCGAAGCGAAACGTTCAAAGCATCCCTTCTGCCCGCAGGGGCAGTCCGGTCCCGAAGGGTCTATAACAAAATGCCCCAGCTCGCCGCCGTCGTTGTGCACGCCGCGCAGTAAATTCCGGTTGACTATACAGCCGCCGCCAATTCCCGTGCCTATGGTTATCATAACCATATCATTACAGCCTTGTCCGCTTCCCACAAGCCATTCCGCTATTAGAGCGCAGTTGGCGTCGTTGTCGAGATACACGTCGCAGTCGAAAACCTCCGAAAGCTCCGCCACTACGGGAACATTGTTGAAAGGCAGATTGCCAGCCGCAATAATGCTGACATTGGCGTCGTCCTTGTCTCCGGGACACCCTATACCCACATGGGTTATGTTATAGATTTGTTTAATTGCTTTGCATTTTTCCTTAATGTCTCCCATAATAACGGCGCTGCCGGCGTCAGAGCGCGTCGGTAAAGAATCTTTATATACAAGAGTGTGATTTTTATCCGTCACACCGATTTTAATATTTGTTCCTCCGATATCAATACCCAAGTTCATAACAATTTCCTCCGTTTATCATAATACTATATTATAACGGCTTTGTCAACATTTTAGGAAATTCCTTGACAAAAGAGCACGTTTATTATAAAATAATAATCGGAGTAATTCGGTGTTTAACATTTAATGCCGAAAATTTATAAGCGGTGCAATATCATGGTATTGCAAATATAAAAGCCGTAAACGGCGGCAGGAGTGTTGACATGCCAATAATAGTAGGAATCGATGTCGGAGGAAGCACGACAAAAATCGTAGGGTTTAACGGAAAAACCCTGCTTTCGCCGATGTATGTCAAAGCGACGGACCCTATAGCTTCCATATACGGCGCTTTCGGAAAATTCGCCAATATTAATAAAATCGCTCTTTCTTCCATAAGCCGTATAATGATAACGGGGGTCGGTTCGACCTATATAGATAACAACATCTATGGAATACCCACCGAGCATGTTGACGAATTTGCCGCGACCGGCAGAGGAGGGCTTTATCTGTCGGGTCTTGACGAAGCTATAGTCGTCAGCATGGGCACCGGTACGGCAATGATCTATTCCAAGGACAAGGAAGCCACATATTTAGGCGGCACGGGTATCGGCGGAGGAACATTGCTCGGACTTTCAAAAAAGATACTGCGTATGGAAGACGTGGAACAGATAGCCGCTATCGCCGAGGAAGGTAACATTGAAAACATAGACTTAAAAATTAAGGATATAACATCTAAAAACATTATACCCACTCTCCCTAAAGAAGCGACCGCGGCGAATTTCGGCAAAATTTCCGACATCGCAACAAACGGTGACTTTGCGCTTGGTATAATTAATCTTGTTTTTGAAACAATAGGTATGATGGCTGTTTTTGCCGCGAGAGGAAAAAATTTAGACAAAATCGTGCTTACGGGCAATCTATCGTCATTCCGTCAGGCGGCGCGGATATACAGCGATATGGGTATCATGTTTGATATGGATTTTATTATACCCCAAAATTCGTCGTTCGCCACGGTTATAGGTACCGCGCTGTTATATCTTGAAGAAAGCTAAGAGGTTAATGCTGTGAAAAAAATTTTATCCGTTGCGCTTGTTTTAATTATTATGACGCTTTCATCCTCATGCTCCGCCAAAAGGAATGACAATGCGTCCGCTAAGGAGATGTTCGACGAAGCAATGATTCTTCTTTCGTATTCATCCGATGAGGAGTTCTATTATTCGGGCGCCTCTGAAAAATGGTTCCTTTTTAATGATGATGTGCTGAGCGGTAAATACGGCGAGATAATGGATTATCCGGAGCTTGACACCTTCGTTGATTATGCCGCATTCTTTTCCACCACCTCATACGGACCCGAATTCGGTATTTTCCGTATGAACACTGAAGAACAAGCCAAAAGCATGAAGCTTTACATAGATTCCCGAATTTCGCAGATGATTAAATATGCGATAAATTACCCCGTCGACACGACCCTTATAAAAAATTATACCGTCACTGTGGACGGTGTGTGGGTTTATTATGCCGCTACGGAGAACAATTCCGGCTTCAATAAAATAGTTAAAGATAAGCTTTATTCCTAAATAAAAGTATCATTTATAAAACATTTAAAAAAGAAATCGGGCGGACATATCTCTTTTACCGCTTGTAAAAGCAAAGGATTCAAACGTATGGATAACAGATTTTCTAAAAAAATATTTGCCGTTCTGCTCGAAAGAGCCAAAGGTCCCCGTTCCTGGCGACAATTCGCGTTCGATTGTGATATAAGCTATGTTCAGATGCGCAAGCTCGCGCAGGCGGAGCAGGAAAACCCGCCCCGCCCCAAGCTGATAAAAAAACTGGCAGACCATGCTTTCAACGAGGTGGATCTGGAAGACTTCATGTTCGCTTCGGGTATGATGAAGAACGACCAGTCGTTCGTGGTAAAGGATAACGATGAAAAGAGCGATGATTATTATTCCGAATACCGTTCTTTATCGCAAAAGGATAAAAACACCGTCAACGCCTTTATCAAATTCCTTGCGGAAAAATCAAAGGAAAAGCAGAGCTAATATAAATATAAGCAGTATGTCGTTGTCGGTGTCACCGTCAAGCAGCAGAAGCACACCTATGGCAATAAGTATAAGATCATCGATTTCGAAATGATTGAAAATCCCCCTGAACTTATCGAATATGGAAGGACGGGGCAGGCCGCAGCTGTCCTTCATGGTCGGTACGGTTTCGCAGCGGGCTTCCTCCTGCTTTTCATTCTTCAATTCGTTCTGAAGATTATATAACTGTCCTTCCGATTGGATTCCCCCGTAATTTCTGCTGTACATTCCGTCCTCCTTTCAGGTACGCTTTTTAAAATTTCCGAGAACATTGGCTATGGTGAAAGCCGTTTTCAGGTTATCCAGCTTCTGACGCTTTTCTTCCCTCAGCAACGGGCGAAGCGTTGAGAGCAGGGCTATACGTCTGTCGCCTGAGGCTGCCGTCGGTGAAAGCGCCGCCAGCGAATCCAACCCGGATTTCCCCGTCAACGCCGATAATGCCGAAGAAATATTACCCAAGGACGGGGGCGCGGCGGAGGTCGGTACGGATGAAGAAGTATCGGCACCGGGCTGAGTCTGTGTCGTGCCTTGAGGCGGCGACAACCCCGACACTATTTGCATTATTTTCTCCATCGCTTGCGGGTCGCCAAGTATTTCCCTTATTTTATCACCGAGTCCGCTGTCCATTATTTTCCGCCGTTACGGTTGTTTATTATCCGGTAGATATCCTCACTCCTGCCTTTTCCCGCTCTGCCGAGAAGCTCTTCCGCTTCAGCCGGCGTTAAGCGAGACATCAGATTTTTTAATGAAGGTATATCCGAAGTTAAGGAAGCGGCTTTTCCCTCGTCTCCTCCGGCGGCCTTGGCTATCATCAATATGAGCCTTTTCAGCGATTCGTCGTCCATGGACAGCATTTGTCTGAGTTCGTATTCGGTCAGTGCCAAATCAATCATCCTTTCCGATAAAAATATATGCGGTCTTATTCCGTTAAATACATGAGGTAACACAATGTTCAGATGCAAACCGGAACGAAATCCAAAGCAGGTGACCATAATAATGCTCACCTGTGTCACCGCCTTTATAACTGCGGCGGTGCTGCTTTCGTCGATCGGTTCATTCAGATGGATTTTCGAACTTATACTTATCGCGGTTATTTCGGCGGGCATAACGGTGGTTTATCGTTATTCCATGACCGAAATGGAGTATGAAGTAAGCGACGGCAGCTTTACGGTTATCAAGGCAGTAGGGCGAAAACGCACCGTCGCCTGCTCCCTTTCGCTTTCCACGGCAATAACACTTATACCTAAGGAAGAGTATGAAGAGAAAACCAAAAACGGGGAAATGCCGTATATAAACGGCAGGTATAATTTTAACCAAAACATAAAATGCAAATCCTATGTTTATGTCTGCGAATTCAACGGCAAGACGCTTTCGGTTGAATTTGAACCCAATGATATTTTTGTCTGCGGAATGCTGGAAGAAATTGAAAACGCAAAAAAGGGCGGAGATGAAAAATAGCTTTGCCATAATATATATAATAAAAATAAAACCTTAAAAGCCGCTTAAGGCGGCTGTTTTATATTACATAATATAATGCTTACGGCTGTCCTGCCGTTTCCCCGCTTACTCCGGTATATTCGGAATAAAGTCTTGCCCATGTCAGCGGCCCCGCTATACCGTCCGCGGCAAGGCCGTAATGCTTCTGAAAGGCCTTGAGTGCGTTTCTCGTCAGGTCGCCGTATATACCGTCTTCCTCAAGCCTGGGTATCTCTGTTCTGCCGTTCCCGACAGTGTTTAACGCATACTGAATAAATTTAACCGTTCCGCCGCTGTCGCCGTAACGCACGGGAGTTCCCGGATATGTCACCGATTCGGGAGACATATCCTTCGGTATATCATAAAAAGCGGTTACGACGGTGTTCCAGGTTTCCTCGTCTATCACTCCCGAAAGAGTTATGCCGCAGTAATTCTGAAAGGAATATACGGCATTTCTAAGCTGTGTGTCAAAGATTCCGTTTACCGGAATCGGCTGTATTATATCTTTGCCTAAATATTGTGAAAGCTTGTTGAGATAATGCCTCATCTTTAAAACGGAAAGATCTCTGTCACCCATACTCAGCATATAACCGGGATAACCGTCGTTGTGTATGTATCTTTTTTCCTTTTCGGTTTCCGTAAGCTTTTTTTCGGTATTATAAATATAATGAATTCGATACCATGTAGCTTTGTCGATAATTCCCGTGGTCTTCAGCCCGAAAAACGATTGAAATTTCTTTACCGCGTTTACCGTGGATTCACCGTAATTACCGTCGGCGGTTTCTGTAAAAAGCATGCCCGGGTTATTAACGGCTATTCTGTTTATACGGTACTGCGCCAACGCCGCGTCTTCGCAATCCGCTCCTAAGCTCATATCCCCCGGGAAAGAATCCGGTATTGCTTCCTGAACCGCCGCGGCCTTTATATATACATCATCACCGTAATAATAACGCAGAATATCAAAAGGGGTGTAATACTGCTTGGCAAGCTCTACGCTTCCCCATTGCGACAGCCCCTCGCCTTCCGTAATATAACCGTCGAAACAAATCGCCAAAACCGGTTCCGTACATTTTGTTTTGACCGCGTATTTGTCAAAAAGCCTGTTTACCAGCTTGTCGGTTATTTCAAAGGTAGGGCATCCGTGAGTATAAGCCCGGTCATATTCGGGCAGTGAGGTTATGTCGAAATTATATCCCCGTGCTCTGTACCATTTGGTATGGATACGGTTAAGCGCCATGGATACCTCGGCTATAATATTGGTTTTTAAGGCGGCTTCCGGCCATGTGGGGTAAAGCTCGCCTGAAGCAACGCTTTTAATATAGTCGATAAAGGGTACCGTCACGTTTTCGTCGTCGGAAGTGGGCGCACCTAAATGAATGGTAATATTTTCGGGTACCGTCACCTCCGATACAGCGGAGCATAAATCGGCTTCCATAGTATTATTGTCCTCCGCTCTGATCGTCGGTACGCCCGTGGACAGCTTATGCGGAGGAATATTTATAACATCGTTTCTTTTTTTCGGTTGGTCCGGGGTGCGTATCATATCATATCTGCAGCTCGTGACAATTCCCGGGAATATCTGCACGCCCTTGAATAAAACCGGTATGTATCCGGCAAGCGACGCTTTTATTTCATAAGCGACATACGGCAGAGACGGCGGACTGGGGATTTGCGATTTGTAAAAATCCGCGGAAGGTAAAGTAATGTGCGCTTCACCGTTGGCGTCGGCATAAACAGAGGCTGCCGCAGCTCCGCCCCGTGCAACCTGTATCACCGCTCCCGAAGCGGGCGTAAACCCGATACCCTTGCGCAGTATTATACGGAATGTTCCGTAATTCCTGCCGCTGTCCACTATTACCCCCCCTGTCTTTATTCATCTATACTATTCTATGATTTTTATTTAAAAAAGTGATAAATCGGTTGCAAAAACAAAAAGTTTCTGATATAATAACACGGTTCGTAAAAAGCTTATTGGCTAAAAGGATACTGAAAGGAACACTTATAATAATATATGATAAGAAATGATTTAAGAAATATCGCAATTATAGCGCATGTAGACCACGGTAAAACCACTCTGGTGGACGAAATGTTAAAATTCGGCGGCCTTTTCAGGGAAAATCAACAGGTCGAAGAACGCGTTATGGATTCCAACGATATTGAAAGAGAACGCGGAATAACAATATTGGCTAAAAACACTTCCACTTTTTATAAGGGAGTGAAAATAAATATAGTCGATACACCGGGACACGCCGATTTCAGCGGTGAGGTCGAAAGAATATTGAAAATGGTCAACGGTGTGCTTCTTCTTGTCGACGCTGCGGAGGGGCCTATGCCGCAGACAAGGTTCGTTTTGAAAAAAGCAATAGAGCTTAACCACCGCGTTATTGTTGTGATTAATAAAATCGACCGTCCTGACGCGAGAGTTTACGAGGTACCCGACGAGGTGCTCGAATTGCTCCTTGAGCTTGACGCCAGCAGCGACCAGCTGGATTCCCCGGTGATATTCTGCTCCGGCAGAAAAGGCACTGCGTCGCTTACGCCGGACAGCCAGGGCGAAAACCTCTCTCCGCTGTTTGACACGATACTCGAACATATTCAGCCTCCGGAAGGGGACGATACCGCTCCCGCGCAGATGCTGGTATCCTCGGTCGATTACAACGATTATGTCGGCAAGATTGCGATAGGCAGAATAGAACGCGGCGTTTTTAAGCTTAAGCAGGAAATTGCGGTATGTGATTATCACGATAAAAGCTTAAACCGTAAATCGAGGATAACATCACTTTTTCAGATAGACGG
>JAQVQF010000073.1 GCA_028701715.1 Eubacteriales bacterium
CCGCGAAGCACGCGGATGCCTCGGAGGTGTCCTTTTTCATGAATTTTCGTCTTGCCGGAACATTATAAAACAGGTCGTCCAGAGTGACGGTGGTTCCGTCCGGGCAGCCTGTTTCGTACAGCTCGACACCCGTTTCGTTTGAGGAAAGCCTGCTTCCCATACTATCGGCGGCGGTTTTGGAGATTATTTCCAGACGGCTGACCGCGGAGGCGGCGGCGAGCGCTTCTCCCCTGAAGCCCAGGGTTTTCACACCGTCTATATCATAACCGGTTTTAATTTTGGAAGTGGCGTGACGGTACAATGCCTTGGGAAGATCCTCGCGGAGTATGCCTTCGCCGTCGTCGGTTACCCGTATGCGGGCATTACCGCCGTTTTTAAGATAAACCGCGATATTTTTGGCGTTCGCGTCGATGGAATTTTCTATAAGCTCCTTTAAAGCGGAGGCGGGACGATCCACCACCTCGCCCGCGGCGATCATGTTGGAGGAAACATCGTCGAGAATATTTATTTTCCCCATACCGTTAAACACCGTCCCTTCTTTATTTTAACATAATTTTCATTTCATAGAGTATACCCATAGCCTCGATAGGAGTCAGGGTGTTAATGTCTATTGCTTTGAGCCTGTCGGCTATTTGCGCTCCCGCCATATCCTCTATGGTCATATTACCGTCGTCGGTATGTGTTTTTTCTTTGCTCGGCACGGCCGTTTCCAGCTGTTTTAATATGCTCCTTGCCTTTGTTACAACCTCTTTCGGTACTCCGGCAAGCTGCGCGACCTCTATGCCGTAGCTGTCGTCGGTGCCGCCCTTGACTATTTTTCTGAGGAATATAATATCGCTCCCGCGTTTTTTCGCCGCGATATTATAGTTGACGATACCCGGTATGCTGTCCTCAAGGGAGGTAAGCTCGTGATAATGGGTGGCGAACAGCGTTTTAGCTCCTATTTTTCTGTTGGTGTATTCGAGCACGGCACGGGCTATCGACATTCCGTCAAAGGTGGAGGTACCGCGTCCGATCTCGTCATAAATGATAAGCGATTTCGCGGTGGCGTTTTTTAATATATGCGCCACTTCCTTCATTTCGAGCATAAAGGTGGAATCCCCGCTCGAAAGATCGTCGCTCGCGCCCACTCGCGTAAAGATTTTATCGACAACACCTATCCTTGCTTCCGAAGCGGGAACAAAGGAACCCGCTTGCGCCATTAAAACTATAAGCGCAACCTGACGCATATAGGTGGATTTACCCGCCATATTGGGGCCGGTGATTATCATTGTCCTGCGGTTTTGACAATCCATGTCGCAGTCGTTGGGAACGAAATATTTGTCCTTCATAAACTTTTCGACCACCGGATGCCTGCCGTCTTTTATAAAAACGGTGTCGGAATAATCCACTTCCGGGCAAACGTAATTCGATTCGTCGGCGACGACGGCGAGCGAAAACAGCGCATCTATGTGCGATACCGTATCCGCCGCCCGGCGTATTCGGTCCTTGGATTTAAGAATATGCTCACGCAGCTGGGTAAAAAGCTCGTATTCAAGGTTGGCGTCTCTCTCGCGCGAGGATATGACGCGGGATTCCATTTCCTTAAGCTCTTCGGTGACATATCTTTCGCAGTTGGCAAGCGTCTGACGGCGTATGTAGGTGTCCGGTACCTGATTCATGAATGATTTGGAAACCTCGATATAATACCCGAAAATCTTGTTGTAGCCCACCTTGAGCGTGCGGATTCCCGTGCGTTCCTTTTCGGTTTGCTCTATCTTAGAAATAAAGGTCTTACCGTCTGTCATCATGGATCTCAGCTCGTCCACCGCGGCGGAAGCTCCCGGACGGATAATACCGCCCTCACGCAGCGTCAGCGGAGGATCGTCGATTATTGTGGATAAAATGGATTCACCTATATCGGGAAGCAGATCGAAATCGCGGTAAAGAGAAACAACAAGCGGCGAATTGAAATCCTTCAGGTTATCCTTAATATCGGGCAGCGCAGAAATCGTCTGACCGAGAGCCAAAAGATCACGGGCATTGGCTGTGCCGTATATCAGGCGTGTCAGCAGACGTTCTATGTCCACCACCTTTTTCAACGCCTCGCCGATTTCGTTTCTCTTAACCGGCGCGCCGTAAAGCTCCTTAACCGCGTTTTGTCTCGATTGAATCTCCTTGACGTTCACCAGCGGCTTTTCTGTCCACCTTCTTAAAAGCCTCGCTCCGGCGGAGGTCTTTGTTTTATCGAGTACCCAAAGCAGCGTACCCTTTTTTTCACGCGTTCTCATGGATTCGCAAAGCTCGAGATTGCGACGGGAGGAGGTGTCGATAGAAAGGTATTTATCCGTTTTGTAGAAGGTAAGCGATTTCATGTACGAAAGATCCGTCTTTTGGGTTTCCTCAAGGAAAAACATCAGCATGGAAAGCGCGTATGCCGCTTTGGAGGAGGGATTTACCGTTCCTTCGCCGAAACGCTTTTCGTTATCCTGCATTATCTTTTCGGGTTCAAGCCGGCTTTCGTCGGCCGGGGTCACCATTGTTCCGTATTTACGGTTGAAATGAGCTTTTATTTCTTCCGGTACAGCCTTGTTAATTACCAGCTCCGACGGCGCAAAAGCCGCCGCTTCGGAATACAGCACTTCCTCGGCTTCCTCCGATTCCAGCTCGGTTGCATGCAGCTCGCCCGTAGATATGTCGGCGAATACCACTCCGTAGCCGAAACCATCGTAGTACAGGGAGCATATATAATTGTTTTTGCTCTCGTCAAGACAGGGGGATTCAATAACCGTACCGGGAGAAACCACTCTGACCACCGCACGCTTTACGATTCCCTTGGCGGTTGCGGGGTCTTCCATTTGCTCGCAGATGGCGACGCGGTAGCCTTTGGTAATGAGCTTGGAAAGATAACCTTCCAAGGCATGATACGGTACTCCGCACATCGGGGCGCGTTCCTCGGTGCCGCAATCTCGTCCCGTGAGCACAAGCTCCAGCTCGCGTGAAGCCAGCTTGGCGTCGTCGAAGAACATTTCATAGAAGTCCCCCAGCCGGAACATAAGAATACAGTCGGGGTGCTGCTTCTTTATTTCAAAATATTGCTGCATCATGGGCGAAAGCGGCATAAAGACCTCCTTGATAAAAACTGTTAAAAATTGTGCTCTGTTTTACCCCATATAACCATATATAATATAAATCAAACCAAAACCGTCACGGTTTTGTACCTTAATTTTTAATTCGTAATTCTTAATTCTTCATTTTTATTTCTCAATGGCATCCTCCGCAGGAGGAGCAGTTGCCGGAACAATCGTCGTGTTCCGGCGAAACCACCGACTGGAGCTGTTTTATTATATCGTTATAAAACTCATTCGCGTCATCTTCCGCTTCGACAAGCCTGCGGGCGGTATGAGAGCCGGAAATCTCGTTATAAACAGTGTCAAGCCTTGCCTTTACCGATTCGATAAGCTGCTCATCCTTGTTTTCCTTTTTCGATTCCGATTCCAGTATCTGGCGTTGTACATTGTATTCGTTTGCTTTTGCGATAAGGGATTTATCGTCGATATACGCCTGCTTGGCGGTAAGATATTCCACTATAACCGGATGTTCGGCAATAACCGACTTTAGTTGTTCGATAAGATTTTGCAAATTTTCGTTCATTATAAATATTCCTTTCAATTATGTCATATTAATACTTCGCCGTCGAGCGCATACGGATGCGCGGCGGTTATTTTTACGTTTACAAATTCTCCGTCGGGATAAGGCTTATCAAAATTAACTATTTTATTCTGACTTGATCGTCCGTTTTCACCGTCCGATAAGACCCTTATCGTATTTCCGATGTAAGATTCATTTATTTTTTGCGCAATTTCGTTTTCGATTTCCGAAAGCCGATTAAATCGCTTTGTTTTTTCCCCGTGCGGTATCTGGTTATCCATTTCGGCGGCGGCGGTACCGGGTCGCGATGAGTAAAGAAAAGTGTAAATCATATCGAAACCCACCTCCCGGACAAGGGAAACGGTATCCTCAAACTGCTCTTCGGTTTCGCCGGGAAAG
The DNA here is from genome assembly GCA_028701715.1 of Eubacteriales bacterium. Lineage (GTDB taxonomy): Bacteria > Bacillota > Clostridia > Oscillospirales > CAG-382 > UBA1206. The sequence goes on from JAQVQF010000073.1 coordinate 4,030, forward strand.
CCGCAGATAATATCGGTGGTGAGCGCGGCGTCGGGCAGCCTTTCCCTTATGTAAAAGGCTGTTTCGAGGTATTTTTCCCGTGTATAGCGACGGTTCATTCGTCGGAGCACTTCGTTGCTCCCCGACTGTACGGGCAGATGAAAGTGACGGGCGATTTTATCGGACGACGCCATAACATCGATGAGCTCGCGGGAAGCATCCTTGGGATGACTTGTCATAAAACGCAGCCGAAAATCACCGTCAAAGGAAGAAATCCGCTTCATTAGTCCCGGGAAGGAATAATCTCCGTTATAGCTGTTAACATTTTGCCCAAGTAAAGTGATGTCCTTGTATCCCTCGCGTATCAGCTTTTGAACTTCCCTGAATATTTCATCGGAATTTCTGCTTCTTTCACGTCCGCGAACATACGGCACAACACAATAGGTGCAGTAGTTGTCACAGCCGTACATGACCGACACCCAGGCCTTGTATTTTGAAAGCCTTTCGACAGGCGTTTCCTCCGCTATCACTCCGAATTCGTTGTGGAGAAGGTCGCTTACAAAGGACAGCCGTTTTTCGCTGTGAAGCGAATCCCATATAATATCCGGCAGCCTGTGGTTCATATCGGTGCCGAAAACCGCGTCCACATAGGGGTAGGATGAATAAAGCTTCTTCCTGATATGCTCCTCCTGCGCCATACAGCCGCAGAGCATAATAAGCATTTCCGGCTTTTGCTCCTTCAGCTTTTTATAGCCGCCGGTTATGGAAAGCGTCCGCAGCTCCGCGTGCTCCCGTATTGCGCAGGTGTTCACGATTATCAGATCGGCATCCTTTGCGTTGTCCGTTCTTCCGTAGCCGCACAGCAACGCTAATCCGCACAGCCTTTCGCTGTCGGCCTCGTTCTGCTGACAGCCGTAGGTTTGTATGAATACCTTGGGTACCGCGCCAAGCTTGGCAAACCGCTCCCTGACCTTTGCGGCTGTCTTTTTTTGCTTATTTATTTCCTCTTGGGTTATAAATATATCCATTAAAATACCGTTCCCGCGCAAATTAAATTATGATCGCACCATTCGGAATAATTTATTGAATTACAATCAAACGACGCAACCGTTACCCTTGCCTCCGACGAAGAAGCGTGTACAAAGCTGCCGTCGCCGAGATATATCGCCATATGGCCTTTAAAAAACAGCGTGTCGCCGGGCTTGGCTTTACCGAGTGTAATTTTTACAAGCCCCGGAGTCATGTCGGGATCGGCGTCGCGCCATATATTTATCCCCGCCATACGGTAGGAGGTAAAAGCAAGCCCTGAGCAGTCGATACCCTTGTGTGTTCTTCCGCCCCAGCGGTACTGCACACCCAAAAACGAAAGAGCGGTTTCGCAGATAATTTTCCTTGCTTTTTCCTCGCTTTTTCCGTCGGGGATGTTTCCCAGAGCTTCCTTGCGTATGTAAAAAATTCTTTTATCCGGCAAAACTACAAAAGCGTGGCGTTTGAATTGTTCCGAATAACCCGCGTCCACCTTTGAGCCTAAGGGCAGTGTCATGACCGGAGCATAAAAGTTTCGGTCGTCCTTTAAAAGGTCAGCCCAGGGGAACAGTATAATCCTGTTGGGCTCGGCAAGCTTAACGGAAATATCATGTTCATTTATCCATCCGGAATATCCGTATTCGGTTGTTATTTTAACAAAACCGCACATTGTATCGGCGACTTCCACATCCGTGCCGAACATCACCTCGTCGATATGCTCGGAATCATACGAGGGATAACGGAAAACATCGGAAACCGGAACAGATATTACCATAGCTTTAACAACACCTTTCCTTATTATATGTCTTTTTGTTCTTTTATCGCTTCGTTATATACGGCAAGCGCAACTGCCGGGCAGACGCGCTCGTCGAAGGCGTCCGGAATTATATAGTCGGCGGAAAGCCGGTCATCGGTTACCAAAGCCGAAAGCGCGTGAGCCGCCGCGGTTTTCATAGCCTCCGTAATTTGCTTTGCTCTCGAATCGAGCGCCCCGCGGAATATTCCGGGGAACGCCAACACGTTGTTTATCTGATTGGGGAAGTCGCTCCTTCCGGTACCCACCACAGCGGCGCCGGCGGCTTTCGCCATATCCGGGAGTATTTCGGGATTGGGATTTGCCAAAGCGAAAATTATCGGGTCCTTCGCCATGGATTTTACCATATCCTCATTGACAAGGTTGGCGGATGAAACACCGATAAATACATCTTTACCCGCCATCGCGTCTTTCAGAGGACCGGTTATACCGGCTTTGTTGGTACCTATGACCGCTTCTGTCTGCGCGATATTCATGCCCGGTCTGCCCTCGTAAAGCGCGCCGTTTCTGCCCACATAGGTGAGATCGGTGACACCGATGTTGCGAAGCATCCTGCCTATGGCTATGCCGGCGGCTCCCGGACCGTTTATGACTACCGATATTTTCCCTATATCCTTACCGGTCAGCTTACATGCGTTGATAAGGGACGCGGACACTATGACCGCGGTGCCGTGCTGGTCGTCATGGAATATGGGTATGTCACAGCATTCCTTAAGCCTTCTTTCCACCTCAAAGCAGCGGGGCGCCGATATATCCTCAAGATTGACACCGCCGAAAGAACCGCATAGCAGCTTTACGGTGTTGACGATTTCGTCGACATCGGTGCTCCTTATGCAGAGAGGTATCGCGTCTATGCCCGCGAATTCCTTAAACAGCAGGCATTTGCCCTCCATAACGGGCATCCCGGCTTCGGGACCGATGTTGCCGAGGCCGAGAACCGCGGTGCCGTCGGTGATAACGGCGACGGTGTTCCATCTTCTGGTCAGTAAATAGGATTTCGATATATCCTTTTGTATCTCAAGACAGGGCTCGGCGACGCCGGGAGTATAGGCGAGGGAAAGGTCTCTGCGGCTTTTTGCGCCCGTGCGGGCTTTGATTTCGATTTTTCCTTTCCATTCGTAATGCTTTTGCAGTGATTCTTCACGGATATCCATAAAAACTTCCTTTTTTTGTGATGTATTTTTAATTATTTATATTCAAGAATAATGTGGGAGATAAAATTATGAAAAGAATAATAATATTTATAACAATATCGGCGTTGTTGTTTGCGTCCGCGGTTTTGGGGATTGCCGTTTATGCGGAAACCGCGTATGACTGGTTCTTCAAGACAAATACCGAGCATATTCAGCCGGAGGTTTTCGGGGGAAATAAAATGCCCGACAAATACGGCGCCATATATCTTGGCTCACCCGACGATAAGGTGGTATATCTCACCTTCGATGCCGGTTACGAAAACGGCAACGTGGAAAAAGTATTAAATGTTTTAAAAGAACACAAAGCGTCCTCGGCTTTCTTTATACTTCCCGAAATTCCAAGGCGTTATCCTCATCTTGTAAAGCGTATGGCGGAAGAGGGGCATTTGGTGTGCAATCATTCGTATACCCACAGGGATATGTCGGCTATTGACGATTATAACGAATTTCTGTCCGAGCTGACAAGACTGGAAGCTGTCTGTCTCGAATGTACCGGTGTCAAGATGACCGAATATTTTCGTCCGCCGAAAGGCACTTTTTCCGAAAAAACGCTGGAATTCTGCCAAAAAGCGGGATATGTTCCGGTTTTCTGGTCGTTTGCATATGCGGATTGGGATAACGGATCGCAAATGAGCGAGGACAAGGCGTACGAAAAAATAATGTCTAATGTTCATAACGGAATGGTGCTGCTGCTCCACCCCACCTCCGCGACCAACGCGGCCGTGCTCGGCAGAGTGCTCGATTCATTGACAGAGCAGGGTTACAGGTTCGGAACGCTCGACGAGTTAAATATATACAGCCGCTTCCGGGAATCGTCCAAATACGACGACCTTGAGCTTTACAGAGAAAAAGGAATGGTGTATGTCAGCAATCCTTCCGGTCCGAACAGACTCGCGCTCACCTTCGACGACGGACCCGATCCCAAGTTTACAGACGAAATTCTTACCGTGCTGGATAAGTATAACGTTAAAGCTACGTTTTTTGTAGTCGGTAAAAACGCCGACCTTTACAGGGAACCGCTGCGGCGCGTTATTGACATGGGGCATGAAGTGGGCAGCCACACCTATTCGCATATATCGCTGACGGAAAGAAATCTGGAAGCGTATATGGACGACATTCGAAAGGAGGAGGAGCTGCTTATGAGAGAGTTTTATTATAAGCCCACGCTTTTCAGACCTCCCGGAGGCCGCTTCAACTCACAGGCTATAGAAGCGGTATATAAAGCCGGGTATAAATACGTGCTGTATTCATGGTGGATAGACGCCAAGGACTGGAAGGACGTTTCGGTTCAGAGCATTGTCGGCGACATAATGGAAAACGTACGGGGCGGCGATATAATACTGCTCCATGACGCGCATTCGGGAAAATCCTCTACTCCTGCGGCGCTTGATATACTGATACCGGCTCTTCAGCAGCAGGGGTATCAATTCGTAACGGTATCGGAACTTTTTTCTTCCTGAAAATAAGATAAGCAGCTATTGCGGCGAGCGAAAGCGCGGTCAGAATTTTAGAAACGGTCTGCACGGTCGTGCCCTTGTACCGCACAATTACCTCGCCGCTTTCATTATCGCCGAGATACACTCTTACAATACTGTTGGTTCCGTATTCTATTTCGGCTTTTTTGCCGTTTATCTCGGCGTAATAACCTTTATACATAAGCAGAGGAAATTCAAGATATGTATCCTCTCCGCCGTTGTTTTCAAAATTAACGGTCAGTATGTCAAAATTGCGGTTATAATCAATATCCGATTCTTTAAGGGTGTTTGAGGTTACCTTATCACCGCGGTTCAACACTCTGCTTTTTATGGCGGCGGCTGAAACCCATTCGCCGCTTGTTTCGTTGCGGAATACGGGTATATATTCCCCTGCGCCTATGGTGTTTTGATATTCGATAGGGGCAGCGTTATCGTCTGAACTTTTGTTTATCATATTAAAATACATGTCCGTGCCGCATGAAACATAGGAAAATACTGATAAGCCCACAACAAATATCGCCAATACGGCGGTAAACATCGCTGATTTTGATTTTACAATGGTAAAGCCCGCGGTTACCGCGAAGAAGAAGGTCACGAAGGTGAGAAGTCTCCACGGAAACTGCAACGACCCGAAAAGGTCCTGCGTAAGCTTCCACGGGAATATGTTGGTGGTGGCAAGCAGGCATGCCGCACCCGCAATAAGAAGTGCCCATGTGCGTTTTCCGGGGTTCCATTTTTTGTATTGTGCGTAATATACCCCTACGGTACTTGCGACTACCGAAAGCCCGACTCCGTTGGGTATCCATGGATCGGGGCGCAGCTTTTGGGTATAATCGTATAAAAGCGCCCAGGCGGGCATGGCTCTTTCGGCAAGCTTTCCCCATGTCGTCGCCGCCATACCGTTGGTGACGGCAAAATCGTGCGACAGAAGCTGTTCAATAAGCGGGAAGGTGAAGAAGGCGGAAACGCCGAGGAAGGTCAGCACCGACAGCCCGATATAAACGTATCTTTTTTTATATTCCATGATTTTTTTAATACTGATAAGAGCGAATACCGCAAGGAAGAATACCGCCAGTACCGCCGTCAGCACATGGCTGACCAAGCAACCTGCCAGACCGAGCGGCAAAAGCAGCCATTTGCGTCCGTCCTCAAAAACAATGGAATAGAAGCCCAGAAAAATGACAGGCAGGAATACGAACGCCTGTAGCTCGCCGAGAGCCGTGCGGATGATCATATCCACGCAGAAATACGAAGAGAAGGTGTAAGCCGCCGCGGTGACGAACGCAGCCGCTTTGTTGCGGAAAATACACTTCGCGCACAGGTAGGTAACAAAAGCGCAGCAGGCGGTTATCAGCATGATAAAGACCTGAAGAGCGGCAACGAGCGACATCCCCCAATGAACAAGAAGTCCGGGTATATGAAGGAACGTGTCGCCGTAGAAAAGAGGCGCG
>JAQVQF010000074.1 GCA_028701715.1 Eubacteriales bacterium
TGCTCAATTATTTTATCCCGGGAGGAAGCGAATTCGGCGGCAGCACGATTACGCAGCAGCTGATAAAAAACGTGTCTCAGGACGACGATACCACCATACAGCGTAAGGTTCAGGAAATTTTCAGAGCACTGTATGTCGAAAAGCATTACTCCAAGGAAGAAATAATGGAAATGTATCTGAATGTCATTCCCTTTTCACAAAATACAAACGGAGTAAAAGCGGCGGCACGGGTATATTTTAACAAGGAATTAAAGGACTTGACTCTGGTGGAATGCGCCGCTTTGGCGGCAATACCCAAGTACCCCACATATTATGACCCGCTGCGTAATCCCGACAATAATCTACTGCGCCGCAATCTGATTATAAAAACCATGTATGAGAACGGCTATATTACCCAGGAGGAATTCAATTCCGCATACAATGTTCCGCTTTATCTTGATACGGGAAACAGTAATACGGATTCGGGCGGAGAAGTGGTGCATTCGTATTATATAGATACGGTTATAGACGACGTTACGGAAGCTCTTATGGAGCGTTATAACATCGACAGAACCACCGCAAGCCGCAAGCTGTATTCCGGAGGATTGCAAATAGTCGTCAATATGGATCCGGATATTCAATCCATAATGGAAACGGTATTTTGCGACGAAAATTGCTTTCCTGCGACAACAGGCATTAAGTTCCAGGCGGCTATGGTCGTTATGGACCCGACCACCGGTAATGTTCTGGGTATTGTGGGCGGAAGAGGCGAAAAAACGGTAAGCCGCGGCCTTAACAGGGCTACTCAGTCGACGCGTCAGTGCGGTTCATCCATAAAGCCCCTTTCGGTTTATGCTTATGCCATTGACAAGGGTATCATTAATTACGGCACACCGATGATCGATCTGCCGATCGAATTCGATGAGGAAGAAAAAACCTACTGGCCTTCCAACTCGCCTACGGGTTATGACGGGATAATATCGCTTGTCGCCGCCATACAGAAATCGAAAAACACCGCGGCGGTCAGACTTGTTCAGGAGGTAGGTTTATATAACAGCTTCGATTTTCTGGTAAATCAGCTGGGCTTTACCACGCTTATCGAAAGAAAGGATTACGGCGGGGTCATCAAGAGCGATATAGCGGTTTCGCCTCTCGCCTTGGGTTCTTTTACCGAAGGCGTAACGGTTCTTGAAATGACGCAGGGCTATACCATGTTCTCCAACAGCGGAGCGATTTCCAAGGCGAAGACATTTTCGATGGTCAGGGATTCCAACGGGGAAATAATCATCGATAACCGCGCCCCCGAGCAGAATCAGGCGATTTCCGAGCAAACGGCTTATATCTTAACAAAAATTCTCCAAACGGTTGTTACGGATACCAACGGTACCGCGCAGTATATGTTTGCGGGTTATTTGGACTCGCCCTCTTTTAAACCCAAGATAGAGGTTGCCGGCAAAACAGGCACTACCAACGACGACCGCGACAGATATTTCGTGGGCTACACCCCGGATTATACCGCCGCCGTTTGGGTGGGCTACGACAACAATAAATCCCTTACCAACCTCAAATATAACCCGGCTACAAGGCTTTGGATCGAGGTATTCAACAGAATATACGCCAATCTTGACGCGAAGTCGAAAACCTATAAAAAAGCTTTTGACGAGCCTTACGGTATAATCAAGGCACAGTACTGCATCACCAGCGGTAAGCTCGCGACCGAGGCTTGTAATTACGATCTTGAGCACATCTTGAACCCAAATAAGTATAATAATGTGGCTACGGGTTATTTTACAATAGACAGCGTGCCCACCGAATACGACGACACTCATATCATGTTCAAGTGGGATAAGGAAAAGAAAGCATTATGCCTTGACGGCTGCAACTGCTCAAGTGATAATATCATTGATATTTCCCTGCGGCTTATAACGCCGAGGGTGTTTAAAACAAACTTGGTGGTGAGCGATTCGCAGTATACCTGCGTGGATCCGTCTTTGCTTGGCAACGATTATGTCTATCCCACTTCAAGAAACGTGCCTTATTTCTATAATATTTACGCCAAGGGCACCTATCCCGGAAAGTCCAATATATCCTCGTCGTACGAGCCTTATAACAGGATATGTATCGAGCATTACAATCCCGGCAAGACAAAAGAGGAAGAATGGGAAACAAGCGACATATTGACCGGCGGAGGTTAAATTTTTCCGGTAAAACCGCAGATTAAAACAAAGACAAGAGAATTAAAATCGGGCTGATGTAAGTTCATAAACCGAACTTGCATCAGCCCTTTCAACCTTATTTAATGCTTTGTGTTTTGTACTCTGTGCCTGAGGCGTTGAGGTGTATATTTTACATTTTACATTATTTAAAGGCTTCCGCCATTGCTTTCGCCGTCAGCCTTGCGCAGGAAAGCGCTTCTTCCAACGTATTTCCGCAGGAACCGATTTCGATAAGCAGCGCGCCGGCGGAAAGCTCCTGATTGAACGACGCGGTACGCAGATATATCGGACGGGCGAGTGTCGGGTACAGTTCATTTATCTTTGACTGGAGATGCACCGCCGCGGTAAAATTGTCAAGCCATCCGGAATGACTGCTCCCGCTCTCATCGGTGCCGACCACTATCATGACCTGAGCCACATTTTCCCCGTTTATTTCGGAAATCAGCTTGACCTGCTTTTCGGACATCATCACGCTGTCGCGGTGGATATCGATGACATAACATATCGACGGATACATATGCAGCCATGCTTTGACCGCTTTTTTACTGTTGGTATAAGATTCGCTGTAACTCTCCTTGTCGTACATTTCGGTGTCATGAATTACATTAATTCCGTGGCTTCTTAATTCCTCGGCAAAAGCCTCGCCCACGGCCACCACATTTTCCGTAATATCCTCCGATCTGAATGATTCGCCTGTTTCATATGTATCGCCTTCTATATAGCTCTCGGTACCGTGAGTATGATATATCAGCACCGTAGGTCCTTCCGCATATATGCAACCGGCCGATACCGCCGCGGCAATACATTTGTCTGTATTTATCGTATAATTAGTTTGATTTATGACAAATATTGAAGGGTTCTGGCTTTTTGTATAACGGGCGAGATTAACCGAGGATACAAAAACAGCATCCCCTTCGTAGCTTGTATCGTCTTTTATGATAACGGAGCCCCAGGTACTGTCGATTATAGTTATTTCCTCCGGATTGGCAAGCTTTTCGCCTTCGCTGGTTTCAATGCTTTCCGTTTCGCTTGAAACGGAACTACTCAGCTTACCGTATATCGCCTTTGCCATGCTTTTCGGCAGCAGCTTTACGAACAGAGCGGAAACGATCATCACCGAAACACATAACACAATACAGGTGCAAAGTCTGCTGAAAGCCTTTACGGCTTGTCTTTTTCTAATCTCCCACATTTATAAAACCATTCCTTTCGCAATTGAAATTCTAAAAGCTCCGGCTTTCAGAAAATTACGCTTCCGGTATGATTTTATGAAAGTGTCATGAAGTGTATTCCTGCATTTCGCCGAGAGTGAGATTTTTGTGGACCGTGAGGTTAATAGCGTCGGCTATAAGACGTGAAAGCTTGTCCGATATGACATCGCCTTCTTTGGGTGTGATAAACATTGTTTTTCCGCTGCCGGAAAGCAGTTTTTCGGATATCTCATCGGACACGCTGCCGTTTCCCGCTTCCTCGAGAAGATCACAGGCCAATGTCGCCGCGTCAACCACGGTGGGTACACCTATGGCGACGACCGGTACGCCGGATGTATCCTTTGTCAGTCCCGCTCGGGTATTGTAAACTCCCGAACCCGGGGTTATTCCCGTGTCGGAAAGCTGAATAGTCGTCGCAAGGCGCGATAAACGGCGCGACGCGAGCGAATCCACGGCGATTATGCAATGAGCGGAGCAGTTTTTGTTTGTGCAAAGCACCACATCGGTGGATTCCATACCCGTCTGTCCCAACACCCCGGGAGTTATCGCCGCCGAGGAACCGAAGCCCGCGTTGCGGAAAAGTTCCGGATTCGACTGCTTTATATGTCGGGTTACGAGGAGCTTTTTAACAACCTTCGGTCCTATCGCGTCGGAGGTTATGCTCTCGTTCCCAAGCCCCGCCGTCAGGTAGCAGCCGCCGTCGGGCGGAAGCGTCGGCACAAGCCTGTCAAGCAGATTGGATATCGCCTTGGCGGCGGTCTCAAAGCGGTTTCTGTCGGCTTCCCATATGCGTCCGACATCGACGGTGATATATTTCCCGGCGGGTTTACCCGCTTCCGTTTCTCCCTCGGGTGAGATAGTTACCGTGGTTATATGAAACCCGTTTATAGTTTCCTCGGCAAGGGTTATTCCCTTGTTTTTACCCTCGCCGGTTTTTATTTCGTTTATTTCAAGAGCGAGATCGGTTCTGCGTCTTAACATATAAATCCCCCATGTATTTGTCCTTTTGAGTATTTTTACCGAAACTAAAATTTAAATACATCGGCTTGAAATGTTCTTTATACTTTGATATAATAGTCATGAATATAAATTTCCATAAATGAGGATGAACAAATGAACGACAGCAAAGCGTCTGAATTATTTGAGGGCTGGAACGATACATTGATACTGTCTTGCCTGCAAGGGTATATGGGTGAATTGGTAACCGATAATGTTGATAAGCCTGCTTCGGCAATGATTAATTCGGGCGATTTTTGCTTTTTTGCCGGGAATCCAAACACAGAATTTTTTAGCTCGATATGCGGATATAAGCTTTTAGCACCTAAGGATAAGCCCTGGGAAGAAGCAATAGAAAATTATTACGGAAAAAGGGTTAATAAAATACTTCGTTATGCCATAAAAAAAGAACCTGATGTATTTGATAAAGAAAAGCTGACCTCATTTATAAACCGACTTCCCGAAAGCTATGAGCTGACTTTTTTTAACGAGGATATATACAATATGGCGTGCAATGAAGCATGGTCCGCTGATTTATGTTCACGCTTTCCCACATACGCCGAATACAGGGAAAAAGCTTTCGGAACGGCAATCTTATATGAAGGGAAGCTTGTTTCGGGCGCTTCCCCTTATGGCATATATGACGGAGGGATTGATATCGAAATAGATACCAAACCCGAATTCAGGCAAAAGGGACTAGCAACGGCGTGCGGAGCCAAGCTGATATTGGCATGCTTGGATAAAGGAATATATCCGGGCTGGGATGCCCACGACTTGCGTTCGGTAGCATTGGCGGAAAAACTGGGGTACCATCTTGACCACCCATATGTCACATATGAGCTGTCTGTCTGATTGCATTTTATGGTAATTTAAGAAAAACAAATATTTAATGTTTTTTCATTTTCCCTATTGCAAAATTAAAAAAAGTATGATAATATAACAAAGTGCCTGAAAACGAGGGTACACCCGGACTATGCTTATTTTAACGGCGTTCGGGAATAAACAAGGAGGTTTATAAATGCCTAATATCAAATCTGCGAAGAAAAGAGTAAAAGTCACCGAAACCAAGACACTTCAAAACAAGATGTATAAATCCGCTCTCAAAACATCGATAAAGAAGTTTAAATCGGCGATTGCCGCCGGCGACAAAGCTCTTGCTCAGACGACTTATATCGACGCTGTATCCATGGTTGACAAAGCTGTGACCAAGGGTATTTTGCACGCAAACAACGCCGCGCGTAAAAAGAGCCAGTATGCTGTTTCGTTAAATTCCCTTTCATAATCAAATAGGCGTTTTTTGGTATAATCATAGGTTTATGAGTATATATGCGTTGCCGCTGTTTTAATATCCGGCAACGGCATGCTTAAGGCGCGGGTGTAGTTCAATGGTAGAATTCCAGCCTTCCAAGCTGGCCGTGCGGGTCCGATTCCCGTCACCCGCTCCATTTGTGCCTTTAGCTCAGCCGGATAGAGCAACTGCCTTCTAAGCAGTAGGTCGAGGGTTCGAGTCCCCCAAGGCACGCCAAAATGGTGGATGTAGCTCAGGTGGTTAGAGTACTAGGTTGTGGCCCTAGGGGTCGAGGGTTCAACTCCCTTCATCCACCCCATAAGAACACACGCTTGTGTGTTTTTTGTTTATCTTCATATATAAGTCGGATTTTTGTCTTTGCGTTAATCTTTATTGTTTTATTATCTCATTATTTAATATAATTCCGGGGTGTTGCGCAGTTGGTAGCGCGCTTGGTTTGGGACCAAGAGGCCGCAGGTTCGAATCCTGTCACTCCGACCAACAGTCTGTGATAATACAGACTGTTCTTACCTGAATATCGAAAGGCAGTGACAGGGATGAGAAACTGCGAGTAAACGGGGTCCCCGGGAAACCCCTCGGTTTCACGGGGTAAAAAGTTCGAATCCTGTCACTCCGACCAACAGTCTGTGATAATACAGACTGTTTTTACCTGAATATCGAAAGGCAGTGACAGGGATGAGAAACTGCGAGTAAACGGGGTCCCCGGGAAACCCTTCGGTTTCACGGGGTAAAAAGTTCGAATCCTGTCACTCCGACCAACAGTCTGTGATAATAACAGACTGTTTTTTGCCTGAATTTTTACATAATGTTATTAAAATATTAACACTCATTACTATATCCTGCCTGAACGTATTTTTTTACGGGAAAACCCGGTTAAAATGTAATTTATTGTAATAACACAACTTTTTACATCGGAAAAATATTCACGAACGGAAAAGGAGACAAACAATGATTGAATTAAAAAATATCAGCAAAACCTTTAAGGTGGCAAAACGCAACGCCGGATTCACCGAGGCTTTGAAGGCGTTGTTTAAAAAGGAATACGCCCTGATAAAGGCGCTTCAGGACGTATCGTTCACTATCGGCGACGGAGAAATGGTCGGTTATATCGGTCCTAACGGTGCGGGTAAAAGCAGCACCATAAAAATTATGAGCGGTATATTAACACCGGACAGCGGCGAATGTCTAATAAACGGCAGAACTCCATGGAAGGACCGCATTAATCATGTGAAGGATATCGGCGTTGTATTCGGACAGCGCAGTCAACTCTGGTGGGATGTGCCTGTCGCGGATAGCTTTGATTTGATAAAAGACATTTACAAGGTTGATGAAGTGCCGTTTCGTAAAAATCTTAATAAGCTTACCGAGCTTCTTGACCTTGGAGAAATAATCCGTACTCCCGCAAGACAGCTATCTCTCGGTCAGCGTATGAGATGCGAGATTGCCGCTTCTCTTCTCCATAATCCCAAGGTCCTGTTTCTGGACGAGCCGACTATCGGTCTTGACGCGGTATCAAAAATCGCGGTGCGAGATTTCATAAAAACAATAAACCGCGAAAATAAAACCACCGTTATTTTAACAACGCACGATATGCAGGATATTGAAGCGCTGACAGAGCGTATATTGCTTATAGGAAAAGGAAGGATACTCCTTGACGGAACGCTTTCGGAACTAAAAAAGCGGTATTGCGACCATAAAACACTGACGGTTGATTATTTTGGTGATATATTGCCCGCGTGTGATCATATGACGGTGTTCAAAGACCTGGGCGGTCACGCGGAGCTTGTAATCGACACCTCTTTTTTGTCCGTATCTCAGGCAATCGCATACATATCCGGCGTTGTTGATGTCAAGGATATGTCGGTTGTCGGCGAAACCGCCGAGGAAATGGTCGTTTCGCTGTATAAGGAATTTAAAATATGATAAAGTATTTATCATTTTTTAAAATACGGTTTACAGCCGGGCTTCAATACCGCGCAGCTGCCTGGGCGGGAATCGCAACCCAATTCGCATGGGGCGGCATGACGATATTGATGTTCCGCGCGTTTTATCAAAACGGTGAAAACGCTTTCCCGATGACCTTTCCGGAGCTTTCAAGCTATATATGGATACAGCAGGCGTTTCTTGCCATGTTTATGGCGTGGTTTTTTGATAATGATATTTTTAACAACATCACGAGCGGCAATATAGCGTATGAGCTTTGCCGCCCCTGCGATCTGTATACGATGTGGTTTACCAAAAATATGGCGATCCGCCTGTCAAGGACAATGCTTCGCTGCTTGCCGATACTGCTTGTCGCGGCGTTTTTACCGTATCCGTACGGTGTAACTCTACCCCCTGATTTTTTATCGGGAGTATTGTTCCTGTTTTCAATAATAATCGGCTTCCTTGTGCTTGTGGCATTTTCGATGTTGATTTACATATCCGCGTTTTACACGCTTTCACCGATAGGGATAAGACTCCTCGCAACCTCGGTCATTGAATTTTTTACCGGCGCTGTTATACCGCTCCCTTTTTTCCCGGAATCATTGCAACCGATTATATACGCGTTACCTTTTGCTTCGATGCAGAATACCCCGTTTTTGATCTATGTGGGTTATATTACCGGCGGCGGAGCCGTGAAAAATATTTTGTTGCAGCTTATCTGGCTTATGGTGCTTATAACGGCCGGACAGTTCCTGATGAAGCGTGCTTTGAAAAAAGTTATCGTACAGGGAGGTTGAGCTATGAGGCTTTATTTAAAATATGTATCTATGATTTTAAAATGTCAAATGCAGTATAAAGCGTCTTTTATCATGACTATAATAGGGCAATTTCTTGTATCGTTTACTTCTTTTCTCGGTGTATACTTTATGTTTTCGCGTTTCAATTCGGTATACGGATTCGCTTTTTCGGAAGTGCTGCTTTGTTTTTCGGTCGTTTTGATGGCGTTTTCGATTACGGAGTGCTTTGTTCGCGGCTTCGATGTCTTTCCGCGTCTTATAAAGAGCGGCGATCTTGACCGCATACTCGTGCGCCCGAGGAATGAGATTTTTCAGGTGTTGACTTCCAACATCGATTTTTCTCGATTCGGCAGGCTTTTTCAAGCGGTACTGATGCTTGTTTATGCCATTCCGGCAAGCGGTGTAGTCTGGACATTTGAAAAAGCGGCAGCTGTCATATTTATGCTGATCGGCGGAATCGCCGTGTTTTCCGCGTTGTTTGTGCTGTATGCGGGAATCAGCTTTTTCACGATTGAGGGACTCGAGTTCATGAATATCTTTACCGACGGGAGCCGTGAATTCGGTAAATATCCGCTTTCCATCTACGGCGAAGGAATTCTACGATTTTTTACCTTTATTATCCCAATAGCTCTGTTTCAATATTATCCGTTACTGTATATTATCGGGAAATCCGATAACCCTACATATATATTCTTACCGTTGTTGGGGTTTATATTTATAATACCGTGCTATTTATTCTTTAAATTCGGCGTAAGAAAATACAAATCCACGGGATCATAATTATCATGCCGCATGAACAAGCCATATATGGATTATACAGCAGACATTATTTATATAAGCTATTTTATTCTGGCTCTTTGTCAATAGTCGGGGACAATCCTAAAAACAGAAAAATCAGGCAGCGGCTATCAGGTCGCTGCCTGATTTGCATTTTGGTTATAAAATATGTGAAGAATTCATAAGGAGGAAGAAATATGTTAAGAGCCGTACTGATTGATGACGAGCGTCCCGCGCTGGACGAACTGTCTTATTTACTGAAAAAAATTCGGTTGAGGTGATAGGCGCTTTTCAAAATACGGCGGGTTTGCTTGATTTTATCACGCGGGAGAAACCGGACGTGGTGTTTGTCGATATTGAATTGCGTGAAAAAAGCGGTATCGATTTTGCAGCGGAGCTGCAAAACAGGATCGATAATGTATCTGTCGTTTTTGTGACTGCCTATCCTGAATATGCGCTGGAGGCTTTTCGAGCATATCCGCTTGACTATATTGTAAAGCCTGTGGACGAAGAACGGTTGGTTCGTACAATACAGCATATCACAGAAAGTGCGATATTCCGCTCTGATTGCTTTGACAAGGATTTTCATATTGTAAACAATGGATTAAAGACAGGCTACACCTTTATCGGCTGGAATACCAAAGCAGACGGTACAGGTACCGATTATGTCAAGGACGACATATTAACATTTACAGAAGATGTTACTCTTTACGCACTC
>JAQVQF010000075.1 GCA_028701715.1 Eubacteriales bacterium
AAAATTGCATTTCATCTTCTCAATAACATGTAGCCATTCTAAAAATTTATCAGGTTTCATTATTCCTCAAATATAAATATCCTTGAACGTGCCCTCACCGTCAAATAATGTCGTTAGGCACCAGTTTGCGGTAACCCACAAGAACAGAGGTACCACGACCGCAAGTATCTGATCAAAATAGTCGACGCTTAATCCGTATTGATTGTAAAGGTACCCGCGTCCCACCGCCTGATAAATGAACACAAGAATTGTGGTCAGCAGTATGATGGTCGCACCCCTTACTCCTCCTCGCTTTTCGTGCTTTAAGTCCCAATAACCGTCGAAAGGATGGAGTATCAGGTGAAACGCAAATAAGAGCTCTTCTTTTATCGTGCGTTTTTCCTTGTATACACGGTTTTTGATATTCTGCTTCTTGGCGTATTTAAGGAATATACTCCACGCTAAAAAGAACACTATCACAACCGCGGGAACCACAAGAATCCAATCCTCAACCCATGCCTTACGATATTCGGCATATGCCTTTGAAAAGCCTGCCGTATCATAAGCATATTTATAATATGACATGGAGTCAACAAAATTGCTGTCCCTGTACAGGGATTCGGCAATGCCGACATAAGCCGCGTCGTAATTATTGTTGTGCTGAAGTATCGATATATAATACTTGACGGCTTCGCTGTAGTTTTGATCTTCCGTGTTCTGCAGCGCCGCCGCAAGCAGATCGCCGTAAGCGGTGCGTTTATACACCGTGACTACATTGGAGGTCGAATCCGCAAGCAACAGATTCGTGCCCTGATAGGCTAAAGCTACGAGATTCTGATTAAGACCTATCTGGTCGCCTTTGTCGCCGAAAGCGAAGAGCAGGTTTCCGTTATTGTCATATGTAAATGTTTTGCTCCGTTTTTTATCGATTATAGACCACATGCCGTTGGGTCCGAGCGCCACATCCACGATTGTGGACGCACCGAACATCGAATAATTAGATGATGCGCGCGAAGAAACGCTAACCTCACCCGAAGGAGGATAAAAACCGTTTCTCATCATTACGTCCTTACCGCTCGGGTTCAATTTCTTTACGGGAGCGTATTTGTCGCTTTTATCCTTATTGTTGATCGCGCTCTGCTGCGTCGCTTCAGCTATTGCCGCGGTGGTCACATACAGGAAGCCGTCATCGTCAATGGTAATATTGTTGTATTCGACTGAAACGAATCTCGGCTGCGCTTTTATTTGCTTTTCGGTCATAAACCATCGCCTGATAAGCTGCCAGGTGCTGTAGGTAACCTTTTGAGGTCCGATAAAAGCATTGAACGAGCCGTCTCTGTTCAAGGAGATAACACCATAGTTAACCGCCGAGGATACGACATATATGGTACCCGCGGAGTTGGTCGTTACGGCAATGGGTTTATAGATGCAGGTTTCGGGAAAAATGTCGCTTGAGGGCTCCGGTACTATAAGCTTGAAATTACCCACCTTATCGAATATAACGATACGCATCTTTTCGGTGTCGGCAACGAGTATTTCTGTGTCCGACACATATACGCCCGTTGGACTTGAAAACGAATCCGGTACCCCCATATGATTGGTGAAGGTGCTTATTATTAGACGGAGGTTGTATTTTTCGTCAAGGCATATAATTCTGTTGGTGTCTTTGTCGACAAGATAAACATAACCGAGCTTATCTACGCATACATCGCTTAGGTTTGAAATATCGGCCCAGTTTTCGCCATACAGCTGAGTCGCCATTTCATTTTTACCCTCCTCAAGCCCTTTTTTAATGGAGCTTGATGATATGACGGTCAAAGGAACATATGCGTCGGGGCTGATCTGCCTCCTTCCGTTTACGCTGTATGTATAGGTGGAGTAAGGAATCAGAGCGCTCGCTATGATCCCGCCGAACACAAGCATACAGCAAATGGCAAGAAGCAATACTCTAACGGTTTTTGATCTCATAGTATTCCCCCTTAGTCTTTCATGCCCGAAGTGGACATTGTCTGAATAATGTTGGATTGGGTAATGACGAATACCAGTATAGGAACTATCATCATAACGACCGTGGCGGCTGCGGAAACGCCGGTTCTTGAAATACCAGAAGTAACAAGCTGGCTTATCGCATAGTTAAAGGTTTTCAGCTGCTCACTGTAGATATACATATTTGAGCCCACATTCCACAGATCCTTGAATGCGAAGATTATAAGAGTAATCCATGCGGGTTTAACCATCGGCATCGCTATTTTCCAGAATATTTTGTTTTCGGAAGCGCCCTCGATACGCGCGGATTCAAGCACCGCGTCTGTAACCGAGGTTTCCATAAACTGTTTCATCAGGTAAAGACCGAAGGTTGTGCAGAACGCCGGAACGATAATGGCAAGATATGTATCGATCCAACCGAACGAAGACATTAAGATAAACATCGTAATGCCCACTACCGTGGAGTTAAACATCAGAGAGTAAACGATAAGCTTGAAAAGTCCGGTTCTCCCGGGGAAGGGTATCTTTGATATGGCGTATGCCGCGTAGGATGACAGAATAACGTTGCCTGCCGTGCCGACGACGGATATCAATACCGTATTGAATATGTACCTTGAAAAAGGCACCCAGCTGTCGCCCATGAGCCGGAACAGATCCCTGAAATTCTTCAAGGTCGGATTAACCGGTATAAGTCTGGGCGGAAATACCCAGAATTCCTCAAGAGGCTTTAATGACTGACCTATGGCGTAAACCAAGGGTATGACCATCAGAAAACCGAAAATCGCAAGAATAATATAAATGCCTATATCGCCCTTTACCGTGCGGTTAATGGAGCGTTGAAATTGCTCTTTCGGCATTTTATTTTTATTTTTAAACAATGTCATTATCAGGAACCTACCTTTCTAAGCAATTTATTAACAAGTAGGTTGCAGCCTATCATCATCAGGAACAGAATTGTGGCGATTGCGGAAGCATAACCCATCTCGAAGCGCTGACCGCCGTAATCTTCGAGGTGGTGGACAATTGTCCAGGCGCAATAGTTGGGGCTTGGAAAGCCGACCAAAGCGGTTATTATATAACCGAAACCGAAAGAGCCCGTTATGGCGAGTATCGCGGAAAGCATGAGCTGAGGACGCATTGTGGGAAGCGTTATAAACCAAAGCTCCTGCCAGCGGTTTTTAATACCGTCCACCGCTCCCGCTTCGTAAAGCGTTCTGTCGACAACCTGAAAGCCGGCGATAAGAGTTAAAAACGAAGTGCCGAGACTGGTCCAGAGCGCCACCGCAATAATAAGCGCGAAAATGTACTTTTCATCCTGGAACCACAATATGGGTTTGTTGATAACGCCCGTTTTTATCAGCCACGCGTTGGCGAAGCCGTACTGGTCGCTCGAGAAGAACACCGTCCATATCAGGTAAACGCTGCCGGATATCGAAGGAGCATAAAACAGAAGCGTTACCAACGCTCTTATTTTCGGTCTCAGCTCGTTGATGAACCAGGCAAAAAACAGTGAGAGCATATAAGATGCGGGGCCGGTGATAGCCGCGAACACCAGAGTGTTTTTTATTGCTATTAAGAATATTTCATCATCCAGGAACAGCCTTATGTAATTATCCATAAATATAAATTTAGGCCATTCCAGCAGATTGAACGTAGTAAAACTGAGTAAGAGTGATAAAACGACCGGGATCACCGTGAACAGGAAGAACAGTATAAAGAACGGTGCTATCATAAGATAAGCGACTCTGTATTTCTTTATCTGTATAAGCGTCCATTTGGCTTTGGTCATGTCACCCCTGATAATGACCTCGTCGGTCTTGTTTTTTGACATTTCTAAATCCTCCTCGCTTATTTACTGAAGCCGCTTATTCATTGCCGCGTTTCGCGTCTATTTCATTTATCATATCCGCTGTGATAAGGTCGAATTCGCTGCGTTTTCTGTTTAATTCTTTATTAATGGGTACAATATACGAAAGCATTTTGGTTACCGGCTCCGCGTCTTTGTTGTAAACGTCAAGGAAAGCGAAGTTGGTATAACGGGAAATAATATAGCTGCCCGGATATTCGGGGGTGCACTGTATCGCATTGAACTGCGCCATCAGATTGTCAAGCTCATCTCTTGACCATGACATGAGCGAAAGGGCTTCAAGATTTGCGGTAGCCTGCTTGGCGGAAGGACCCAAGAGCGCTTCCATCTCGTTGGCGTAAGATGACTGAACCTCGGCAGAAGACCACCATTGCATATACACCCAAGCTGAAAAAGCGTTGTTATCCGTTACCGAACGCATAAGTATCATTGTGGAAATGGAAGCAACGGTTGTGTTGTTTATTGTTTTACCGTCTTCAAGCAGTGTGCCGGGCAGAGGGGTAAATTCCCAAAGACCGGTTATTTCGGGAGCGAAAACGATAAGCGTGTTATAGGTAGAGGCATAATCAGCAATCGCCAGAGGCATTGTTCCGTCACGGAAACGGTCGGCAAGCGCGTATGAAACAGGTAAACCGTACATCGTGAAATACTGACACACAGTCTTAAACGACGCGAGGGATATGTTCGAGTCAAGATTAATGGTCATACCGTCCGTCATCGGAAGGGTTTTTGTTACGGTGTTGCCTTCGTCATCCGTATATTTTTCTTCATATACATTCTTGGTATATTCGCCGGTTGTTTCATTATAACCGAATAGTTCCGGGTATTGATTAAGGTAATAATCGTAATTACCTTCGTCGTAAAGCGTTTCGCCGTTCTGATACATAAGTATCATGGACCCGGAAAGCCCCTGCGGAAAACCGACGTTCAGGCTGTCCGCTTGAAGAGTGGAAATACATGTTATAAATTCATCCCAGGTGTTTGGAACATTAAGTTTTTCCTCTACGAAAATATCCTTGCGGTAGAACATCATCGAAAAAGACATGGTTTCGGGAACCGCGTATGTTTCGCCGTACAGAGTGATGGGCACCTTGGCGGCGGGAGCGAATCTTTCGAACACCTCGTCAAATGTATCTACATTATCCAATATATCTTTATACGCCGGATTGTCTTCATAAGGTGAAAAGTCGTTGAAATCATAGCCGTGATTTGTCGAGTTGAGCGACAGTACGGCAGAACGGATGGCATAGTTTATGGGAGTGCCCTGATCTATGTTCATGGCGACATCAGGTCCCGTGCCCGCCAATGTCGCCGGCAGAAGAGTGCCGGCTATAACCAGCTTCAGATTAACCGATATATTGTATTTATGCATAAAGTCGTCGTCGATAAGGCGCTTGATGATTTGCGCCTGTTCGCGGCTGGAAGCGGTCCAAACCTCGATCGAAGCGGATTCGAGCGCTTTTTGTTCTTCCGTTGAAAGGTTGGAGGTCGAGCTTATCGAGTTATAATCGGTAAAGAATGAGGTAAAGAATTTTTTAAGCTCGTTCCAGAGACTTTCCCAGAAGCCGGCTTCCGCCTTCGGCAGCTTATGGTCCATGGATTGAACCAATATATAATCCAGCTCAAGCGGCTGAGACTGTGTCGAGGTCAGCCATGAGCCGAGCGCCGCCAAATAGTCCTTCATTGTGCTCATGGTTGCGGCTATTTTGTTCGGGTTCTTACCCATTCTGTCGAGCACAATCGCCACTTTTTCAAGAGTGCCGTTGTTATTGCCGCGGACACCGGTGACTTCGGTAAGCTTTGCGGAAATATCATAGAGATCTGCGGCGGCTTTTTTTAATCCCTTAAGCACATCCGGCATAAGCTTTTCAAAGCCGTAATCGCGGTATTCGTCGGGATCGGGGCCCGTGAGCATAAGTATTTTTCTGTAATACCCATTAGCCGTGATAAGTATATTTTCAACGGTGCTCAGTATGTCGGACATGTCGCCGAGCACCACTTCCATGCGAATAGTGTTCACGCCTTCGTGAAGATAAAATTTAAAGCTTTCATCTCCGTCGGGCAGTTCGGTTTTACCGTCGTAAAAACCGCTTACACACCAGCTGTCGTCATAATTAAAACGGCTGTTCGCGGCTTCCGCGAAGGGCAGTTCGCCGTTTATGCTTATTTTTCTTGAAACATACATGCCTTCCATTATAGACTGCTTATAACGCAGAACGATATTGTAAAAGCCGTCTTCGGGTACATTAATATTATATTCGATCCATTGACCGACATAAGTCCATTTATCACCGCCGATGGCGTTAAGACGCTGAAGAGCCGCATTCTGCGGTTCGGTTATCGCGGATGATCTGTCGTTTATCTGATATATTGTTTTATCGGAGGTAAAGGAAGGATATTCAGCCTGTATTTTTATTGCTTCCCCGCCCGTATAGTCCGTTACTCCGAGGTTTGTATAATACTCAAGGTATTCGTCGTATGTGCGGGTAGTTTGCTTGGGGACGAGAGTTATGCTCTTAATGGCAATCGGTTCACGCACGGTGGAAAGGGTGATGGTGTGCGATCCTTCTGTCAGACAAAAGCGCAGAGCTTCGGCCGAATAACCGGACGAATCAAAAAGCTGTTTTGTAACCCACATGGGGTAAAGCGTTTTTACGGGCTTCATTTCGTTGCCGCTGTTGTCGCGCTGGAAAAGACGTTGGTCTTCTGTTTGATTGGCGACGGCATTAATAAACGACTCGTCAAGCGAAGTATAGGTGAGCCGGTTGCCGTTGTCGTCAAAAACGCTTTTATATTCGCTATCGAGCTGATAATATGTATCAATCCAGCTTCTGGTCAGGCTTATGGAGCGCGCTTCCTTAAAAGGTACCGCGTCGTCAATAAGCACCATTCTTTCGATTTCTGTGGATTTGCCTTTGATGATGATATTTCCTTCTTCATCTTTAATTTCGGCGTTTCCCGTCCAGTATTCGATTTCGATAGAATAAAATGCGTCGGAAGGAATGTTGACGTTAAAGGTTATTTTACCGTCGTCTCCGATAAGCAGCACGTTACCGTCTGTGCCGTATTTTTCACCGTCGTCGGTATTCACCGTGGCGGTGGTGTCATTTACAAGATAATTAAAAATATCCAGAGAAATGGCATTATCGGCGTCGGGAACGTTTGCTTTTTCCGCGATATAAGCACTGTAAGCCAAGGATGTCAGAACGCTTTTAATTTCCGCAAGCGAGGTCCTGACCAGAGAATCGGAACCGCCGACGCTTTCAACCAAGGCTTCCGCGGTAATGCCCGTGCCTACAAAGCCGCTGCCCGATACGAGAAGCAGCAGCGCCAGTATAAATCCGAGCATCTTTTTAAGTGAATTTTTCGTTTTGCTCATAAATTTCCTCCTGCCAGAGTAATAACGCTATTTATGTAAGCTTTAACCAAGCTGTACCCATAAATATTTATGCTAAATTATAACGTGTTATGGGCATTTTGTCAAGAGTGCATATAATCAAATGCTCGTTTTTGAGCAATATATACCGAAATCGCTTTCGTTCACTCTTTATTCATATGCTTTTCAGGAATTCCTCATGTGCAATTTGCACTTGTGCAAAATGACATAATTACTCTTATAATATTCTTGACGTAAAGTTTTATCTTGGTAAAATATACTTTACATGATAAAAAATAACCCTAAAATCAAGCCTTTTATACTTGGATAATTTATGACTGCGTATATTGTTGATAATTATTGTATAAATTTTATTTACTAATAATTTTGAACAAAAAATATACAACCTACCGCAAACAGGTTGTATTATGACAAAATTCGTCATTATTTTAAGCAATTATTAGCTATATGATTTAAGCATTTTACACAAAAATCAAGCTCTTTTTTCTACACTCTCAAGATTCGTACAAAACATTTGTTCTGCTGATTTTACCGTAGAAACAGCTGTTTTTTACATAAAAAGCATACGGAAAACGTTGTTGTCATTATTAGTTAAATGATTGTCTGTCCTAATATGCGGCATGTTATTAAGCGACAAAACAATGTCGTATCGTTATGAAGCGCTTTGTCAGCTTAAGGTAACGGTAACGATAAAGCCCGAGGAATTGTCCCCCGATACGGTATATTCGGCGCCTTCGGGAATTTTGACCTGAGTTATTCCGGAAGAAGCCGCTTCGCAATAATATATTGCGTACTTGACGCCGTCGTACTCAACCTTGTATTGATTTTCATAGCTGAATCTTCTGCAGAAATCGATATATTCCTCAAGACAATATTGATTCAACGTCATAAGGTACGCATGGGGTTTGCCGACATATCTGAAAAAGTTCGGGGAAGCGTCATAGTCGGTAATGGAGGTCTTCCCTTCCGGGTACCTCAGCACGAAGCCGTAATACTTGCAATTTTCGGCAAGCCATAAAAACTTACCTTCGGTAAGCGAACCGTCGCTTGACGGATAAACGGTGCATTTAAAGGATAACCCTGTATGAAGGTCGCTTCCGCCGCCAATCGCCGTATCCTTGCCCTGATCATAAACGGCCTGCTGTTCGGCGCTGTCCCTGTAAGCGACGGTAAGCGTGAGGGAATTGGATCCGACGGCACCGTAAAGGCCGTCGAGCATTTCGTTAAGAGAGGTTATTATGCTTGATGAAATCTTCAAGGATCCGTCTATAAGCTTATAGTTACCCGTGCGGTTTTCGTATATGCTGACAAGAGGCGCGTTCTGATTGAAATCATATTGATAATCATTGTTGACAACAATCAAATCGCCGCTGTGTATGGCGTTGAATTCAAACGGCACATATACATAACCGCCGGGGTCGCTGACTTCGGAGCTTGTGTCCGAAACGGTATCGGATTCGGATGAATCCTCCGATTGATCCGAGCCCTCATCCTCGGACGACGCTGCCGATGAATCCTCTGCCGAGGATTCCACCCGGGATTGTTCGCCCGCGGGTTCCGACGTTTTGTCGAATATGTAACTGGCGAACAGCACGGTGAGAATAACCACAATAACGCTGAGGCAGGCTATCACCGCGATAATATTTATAAAATTGTAATTATCCTTTTTCACCTTAACGGGCTTGCCCATTATTCCGCACCTTCCCTTTCCGTCAGTTGTCGCCTTCAAAAATAAAATATGATTTTTTTGAACGGTAAAATTATAACCCGCCGCACTTTCACAGCGTTATAGGCTTATGCTTTATAACACGCTCCGTCCGCGCGGCGGGTTGCTTTACATATTAATTATTGCCCGTCGGCAAGCGTTTTCAGCTTGAGATACTTTGCCTTTGCCTCTTGCTCGGCTCTTTCGAAAAGCACCTTCGCTCTTTCCGGGAAGAACAGATTGAGGGAAGAATATCTTGACTCGGAATTGATAAATTCCTTGTAATCCGTGGAAGGCTCCTTGGAATCGAGAGTGAAGGGATTTTTGCCTTCCTCCGCGGCAATGGGATTGAATCTGAAGGTATGCCAGTAGCCCGCCGCGACCGCAGCCTTGGTTTCAAGCATGGAGGTTCCGAGTCCCTTCTTTATGCCGTGATTTATGCAGGGCGCGTAGCCGATGACAAGCGAGGGGCCGTGATAGCTTTCGGCTTCGGATATGGCCTTGACGCACTGATTGTAATCCGAACCCATGGCTACCTGAGCGACATAAACATATCCGTAGCTCATGGCGATTGCCGCAAGGTCTTTCTTCTTGGTGGTTTTGCCCGCGGCCGCAAACTGCGCCACGGAACCGGTCGGGGTGGATTTGGAAGCCTGTCCGCCGGTGTTGGAATAAACCTCCGTATCAAATACGAATACGTTGACATCCTCACCGGAAGCGAGCACATGGTCGAGACCGCCGAAGCCTATGTCGTACGACCAGCCGTCGCCGCCGAATATCCACATCGATTTTTTAACAAAGAGGTCCTTCATAGCGAGAGCCTGCTTGTACCGAGGATCGAATTCGCAGCCGCAGGAGCCGCATTCGACATTTGCTTGTTCGATAGCGGCGATAAGCTTCGCGGAAGCGTCCTTGGATGCTTCGCCGTCATCCTTCGCCTCAA
>JAQVQF010000076.1 GCA_028701715.1 Eubacteriales bacterium
AACGCCGACACCCGTGATTATGTATATTATGACGTAAAATAATATTAATAAAGCGACTATATCAAGGGTTATGCTCACGGACATCAGGGAATTCATACTTCATCTCCCTTTAAAATACTGCGGCTGTGGCGGCAGCGGAAGCGGCGGCAACGGCAGCCGTTATCGAAATTGCGGCAAAGCCTTTACAAAGCTATAATATCAATATATTAAAGTATATTATACAGGTTGTCAATATCCGATAATGTAAATTTATGGTTTTTATACCTGATATTCGTTATTAATGTCCACTGAATAAATCAAAAACCAAGCCGCGATGCGGCATACGCCGCATGAACAAACCGTTATACGGTTTGTTCAGCAGACATTTATTATAATAACGCAACCGCATCTTTTCCGATGCGGTTGCGTTTTCATATTAATTGTTATCCGTTAATATAGCCTCGCGAAATAAGGAAGGATTTCGGCAGGTACACGGTTCCGTCCCTGTAATTTATTTCGTACGCGTAGGGATCGTCCTGGCAGTCGAACATATACACACAGCGTCCTTCGGGAAAATCATATCTGTTCAGGTTATTGTTATAATCGGACATACTCATAAACCAAAAACGGGAATTGAGCGGTATTATTTCACCGTTTTTAAGCGAAACGGTACATTTGTTCCAGTTGATTGACGAAATATACGGCGTGGCGTCCGAAAACAATATACTGTCCGCGTATTCCATTGTCATTAATCCGCATATCTCGAGGACACCCGCGGTAATATCGCTGTTTTCTACACTGTATGCGGGGTTAATCACCGTTCCGTTATTGAAGCTGCCGGTGCGTACAACGGAAGCCGTACCCGCGGCATTTCCGGAAGGCAGTCCTATCGCTTCAAGCAACCCGTCACGGCACCAATCGGGAGCGTACAGCCATAACGGTATTTCGGTCACGCATTCTTCTGTGTTTCCGAGAGCTAAATATAAATCCGTATCATCTCCCGAGCCGATGGGATTACCCCGGATAATACAGTCGGACACGTAATTTAAGCATTCCTCCCTGCTTAACAAGGAGTCGTTGTCGGTATCGAACAAAGCAGTTTCGGCGGTTACGGGAATGTTTTCGCCGATAATATATCCGCCCGAGTCGTGGTTGGGATAAACGACAACTATGGTATCATCCCGTCCCTTTGCCCAGTTTACGCAGTATGCGAAGGTTTCGTCAAAAGAAAGATATTCGCCCACCGCTTCGGCAGCAAGCGTATTTTCATTGTCAAATTCAATGGCTCCGCCCTCTATCGTAAGGAAAAAGCCGTTTTCGTTATCAATATTTTCCGAAAGCACGGATAATGCCGCTTTGGTCATTTTCAGCAGGGTGAGATCGCCTTCCGCGGCGTAAATATCGAATTTAATATGGTTGTCGGTGTAGTCATAACCGTTGTTGTCACCGTTGTTGCCTTCAAGGAAATTGCTCCAGATCATCTTTTCGCCGTTTTGGACGGCGTTTTCAAGCTCGGATAAATTATTAACTATCAAATATCCTAAATCCGAGGCATGCAGACTGTGTAAAAAGCCGTTGTTTTTCGTATATGTGCCGTTGTCGGTGCCGCTGGCAAGCAATATATCAATGCCGCTGTTAAGCATCTGATAGGATATTTCTCTCTGATAAAATTTGGTTCGGCTTGCGTTCTTGTCAGAATGAGACATAAAGCCGGAAGGAGTGGCGTCTATCCAGCTGTTTGTCGTCACCAATCCCGTCGCTTTCCCCGCGAGATCGCATATTTCGAGAATATTGGATATGGGTTTCATTTCTATATCACTGCTGACGCGGTCCTTTTTGGTTTTCTTTCCGCTTGCCGTCGCCGTTCCCGCCGCGGCGGAATCGGGATACCAGCTTCCGTTGTCAGCCACCGCAAGGGTGGCTTTGGCGGTACCGACCATAAAGCTGTCAAGATAAAGCTGCGTGACGGTCATGCCGGATATAGCGTTAACGGTTGCGGGTGTCGCCGCGCCGGATATACCGTTTAGGCCTTTTTCCGTTATGTCGGCCTTGACTTTGTTCGCAAGGTCATACATATCCCATCCGGAACCGTCCGGTATAAGATATATGATGTTTTTAATGGTTTTTATTTCTTCCGGAGCGTCATCCTCATCGCCGGGTATAACGATTTCGCCGGGCGCTTCGTTATAGGGCGGGGAGGTATCCTCGTTTAATAAAATGCTTTCGCCGGCATGAGAGATATATTTGGAAACAGTAACGTCGCTGTTTAAATGAATTACCGCACCGGATTCATACGGACCGAACGAGCATTGGCCGCCATATGCGTTATTACCGTCAGAAGCACCCGCTCCGCCGCTTTCCTCACCCGAACCTATATTAATATAAAATCCGGAATAATTCGATTGTCCGCAGGCCGGTGTTCCTTCGGTATAATTCAATTCCAAGTTCTCATAACCTTGTTTCGGCGTAAAGGCATACCAAACGGATCCCGAACCCACATATGTCGGATTCAGCTGTGAAACTGCGGGCTTTGAAATATCCCCCGCGTACTTTAATGCTCCTCCGTCATATAAAAACACATAATATCCGTTATCGTTATTAATATTATACATACATGCGAATTGTACGGTGTTATTGTATGAAGCGATATAATCAGGCAAAGAGCTTCTGACTTCCTTTAACGCCGCGGTGTCGTTAGCGTAAGCTACAACGTCCGCAAATTGCGGAATAATAACTGAAGCCATTATTGCGATAACCGCAATTACAATAACCAATTCAAAAATCGTAAATGCTTTTCTTGCTTTTTTCATTCCGTCCTCCGTAAGCCTGCCATAAAAGACAATGCATTAACATTTTACGATAGCAGCTTTTTCGACATTTTTCTGCTTTTTATGCTCATATGTATTATACCGCAAAATTTTACCGAAATCAACACAAATAACGCCAAAAAAAACGCTTGATTTTTGTTATTTTGTATAAATATATGTTATATTGTTAATAATTTGATTAAAGTAAGCGGCATTGTCAGCGTTACCGATCCACATAAGCGACGTTTTGTGTGTATTTCGGATTTTTTATGACTGCCGAATATATACCGAAAGAGCGTGTCCGAACAATCGGACACGCTTTGAGTTTGGAATATTTGGTTATTCCTGCGCTTTTCTCAGTTTATTTATATTTATCAGTCTTGTATTGGATTGGTTATAGCGGCTGGCGATGATATCTCCGAGCGCCAAAGCGGTGTCGATGCTTGTCATGCAGGGTATTCGCTTACGCATTGCTTTATGGTTTAAAAGCCTGAAATCGCCTACGCTGATATCCATCATGGTTCCGGTATAAATGATATAATTTACGGTGCCTTCGTCCACAAGACGGTAAATGTCGTCATTTTCCCAAACGTCGAGCACGGTTTCCACATCAAGTCCCGCTCTGCGGATGGCCGCGGCGGTGTCGGGAGTGGCGTACAGACGAACGCCGAGGTCGAAAAACTTTTCGGCAAGCTTGAGCGCGTCCGAATAATCATAATCCTCCACGCTTATCAGTATACCCGTATCCCCGCGCACGGCAGGTGTTTTAATGTTTATTCCCGCGGCGGTAAGCCCCTTGAACAGAGCTTCCGCCTTGGTGCGGCCGATACCGAGCACTTCTCCGGTGGATTTCATCTCAGGTCCGAGGATAGCGTCGGCGTCGATGATTTTTTCAAAGGAAAACACGGGTACCTTGACGGTGCAGCAGGGCGGAGCTTCCCACAGCCCGGTGTGATAGCCCAGGGCTTTCAGCTTGGCATCAAGCATCACGCGGGATGCGATATCCACCATGGGAATTCCGGTGACCTTGCTTATATACGGTACGGTGCGGGAAGCGCGCGGATTTACTTCTATGACATAAAGCTCTCCGCCGTATATCAGGTATTGTATGTTAACAAGGCCCTTTGTGCCCAGCGCCAGCGCCAGCTTTTCCGACATCGCGCATATCCTGTCCTGCATTGCTTTATCGAGATTATACGGCGGATATACGGCTATGGAATCGCCGCTGTGAACTCCGGCACGCTCTATATGCTCCATTATTCCGGGAATAAGGACATCGGTTCCGTCGGAAATCACATCCACCTCAAGCTCGATACCGGGCATATATTTGTCTATGAGCACCGGATTTTCTATACCTCCGGCAAGTATGGTCGTCATATAGCTGCGTGTGTCGGCATCGCTGCGGGCTATGGTCATGCCCTGACCGCCGATAACATAGCTCGGACGCAGCAGAACGGGATAACCGAGAATTTTTGCCGCAATCATTGCCTCTTCCATGGTTTTTACCGCGCATCCCTTCGGACGGCTGATCCCGAATTTTTCCAAAAGGGCGTCAAAGCGTTCCCTGTCTTCCGCCATATCTATTCCGTCGGCGGAGGTGCCGAGTATACGTATTCCCTTTGAATCCAAAAATTTCGTAAGCTTTATTGCGGTCTGCCCTCCGAACGCCACGACCACTCCCATGGGCTTTTCCACCCTGATGATATTCATAACATCCTCCGGGGTGAGCGGTTCGAAATAAAGCCTGTCCGCGGTATCGTAATCGGTGGATACGGTTTCGGGGTTGTTGTTGACGATAACCACGTCATAACCCGCCTGCTTGAGCGACCAGACGCAATGAACGGAGGAATAATCGAATTCTATTCCCTGCCCTATCCGTATGGGGCCGGAGCCGAGAACCATTATAACCGGTCTGCCGGAGCGCGGAAAGGATCTCGATTCGCATTCCCTGTCATGGGTCGAATAAAAATACGGGGTTTCGGCGTCGAATTCCGCGGCGCAGGTATCGACCATTTTATACGAGGCGTCCGCGCCGGGAGTCCGCCCTGTTCCCGTAAGCCTCATAAGCGAAGCGTCGGTGTAGCCGTATTTTTTACCGGTATTGTAATTTTCCTCAGTAAGACCGTCTGCGGCAAGTCGGTTTTCGAAATTCACAAGGTTTTGCAGCTTATATATAAACCAGTTGTCAATACGGGTGATTTTGTTGATTTCACGGACGGAAATTCCCGCTTTCAACGCTTCGAATATCGTAAACAGACGGCGGTCGTCCTGTTCGGCAAGCCGTTCCTTAACGGATTTATCGTTTATGGGCTTGGCGTTTAACGTATCGAGAGAAATTTCCGCTCCGCGGACGGCTTTCATAAGCGCCATCTCAAAGGAGGGCGCTATCGCCATGACCTCGCCGGTTGCCTTCATCTGCGTGCCGAGCTTGCGGCTGGCGACCAAAAATTTATCAAAAGGCCATTTCGGGAACTTAACCACCACATAGTCGATGGCGGGCTCAAAGCAGGCGGAGGTTTTTCCCGTAATATCGTTTTTAATTTCATCGAGAGTATAACCGAGCGCGATTTTTGTTGTAATTTTCGCTATCGGATAGCCCGTCGCCTTACTGGCAAGAGCCGAAGAACGCGAAACGCGGGGATTTACCTCTATAACGGCGTATTCGAAGCTTTCCGGGTCAAGCGCAAACTGGCAGTTGCAGCCGCCCACTATGCCGAGAGCGGATATTATATTCAGCGACGCGCTGCGGAGCATTTGAAATTCCTTGTTTGAAATCGTAAGCGCGGGCGCGACGACAATGCTGTCACCCGTGTGAACGCCGACAGTATCCACGTTTTCCATGCTGCAAACGGCAATAACATTGCCCGCCGCGTCGCGCATGACCTCAAACTCTATTTCCTTCCAGCCGAAAATATACTTTTCGACCAGTATTTGCGTAATGGGCGAAGCGTCAAGCCCGGTACGCGCGGCGGCTTCGAGCTCTTTTCTGTCGTTTGCCACACCGCCGCCGCCTCCGCCGAGGGTATAAGCGGGGCGAACAATGATGGGATAACCTATGCGGTCGGCTATATTCAACGCCGTTTCAATATCGTTGGCTATATCGGACGGGATGGTAGGCTCGCCTATTGCGGTCATGGTATCCTTAAATTTTTGGCGGTCCTCCGCTTTTTCGATTGCCTCTACATTCGTTCCAATAAGCCTGACGCCATTTGACTGAAGGAAACCCTTTTCCCAAAGACGCATGGCAAGCGTCAGCCCTATCTGCCCTCCCAGCCCGGCAAGCATACTGTCGGGGCGTTCTTTTTCGATTATACGCTCCACGGTTTCTTCGGTAAGCGGTTCGAGATAAATTTCGTCCGCCATCACGCGGTCCGTCATTATGGTTGCGGGGTTGGAATTTACCAGCACCACATTTATTCCGGCTTCCCTGAGAACGCGGCACGCCTGCGCCCCCGCATAATCGAATTCCGCCGCCTGACCGATAACAATCGGTCCTGAGCCTATCATTAAAACCTTTTTTATGCTTTTATCTAACGGCATCCCTTGCGCACCTCATTTCCGCTGTAAATCTGTCAAACAGGAAGGATGTATCTCTCGGTCCCGAGCAGGCTTCCGGATGGAACTGTACCGTAAACGCTCTGTGACCGGGGTATTCCAATCCTTCGCAGGTGTTGTCGTTGGAGTTTACGACGCTGAGCTTTCCGTCGGACAAGCTTTCGGCAATGACGGTATAGCCGTGATTTTGGCTTGTGATATATACACGTCCTTCTTTTATAAAGCGCACGGGTTGATTTGCTCCGCGGTGACCGTATTTAAGCTTTTCGGTTTTACCGCCCATCGCCAGCGCGAAAAGCTGATGGCCGAGGCATATGCCGAAAATCGGCAGTTTACCGGCAAGCTTGGAAAGCTGTTCTATTTCTGTTTTGTTTTCGGCCGGATCTCCGGGACCGTTTGAAAGCATCAGCCCGTCGGGCTTTTGAGCAAGAATATCCTCCGCCTTTGTGCTGGCGGGGACCGTAACAACCCTGCAGCCGCGCTTTTGAAGCTCGCGGATTATATTGCCCTTTGCGCCGTAATCGATTAGCACAACATTAAACTGCTGATTTCCGTCGGCGGGATAAGCACAAATCGAATCGGAGGTGACGCTCGCAACGGCGTTTTCTATATTATAATCAACAATATCCGTAAAATCGTTCGGAACCGTGTCGCAAACGGTTGCGTTCATAACACCGTATTCGCGCAGCTTTCTCGTTATACTGCGAGTATCGAGATTGCATATACCCGGTATGTTGTTTCTTTTTAAAAAGGTGTCTATATCGTATTCCGAACGGAAATTCGACGGTGTCCTGCAATATTCCCTGACAACATAGCCTTTAACACGGCATTTTCCCTCAAAATCATTTTCGATTATACCGTAATTGCCTATAAGCGGAAATGTCTGGAGTACTATCTGCCCGTAATAGCTGGGGTCGGTCAGCGTCTCGATATAGCCGCACATACCCGTGGTGAAAACCAGCTCGCCGACAGACGTTGACGCAACGTCGGCCCCGAAAGCCTCTCCCTCATAAACGGTACCGTCGGCTAAAACAAGATATCTTTTACTCATCCTATCGCTCTGCCTTTCGCGTGGCACGGCGGAATGCCCGCAATGCCGAAATATTATTAATCATTTATTAAATTAACGCTTAAAGAGTCGCCGCCATTACCGCCTTTATGGTGTGCATGCGGTTTTCGGCTTCGTCGAAAACAATTGACTGCGTTCCTTCAAACACCTCGTCGGCGACCTCAAGCGAATTTATTCCGTATCTTTCCCCGATTTCACGGCTCACGCTTGTGTTGAGATCGTGATAAGCCGGCAGACAGTGCATGAAAACAGCGTTTTCCCCCGCAAGCGTCATTACATTTTCGTTTACCCGGTACGGATACAGCTCCTTAAGTCTTTTTTCCCAGATTTCCGCGGGTTCGCCCATGGATACCCATATGTCCGTATAAATAATGTCTGCGCCCTTTACCGCTTTTTCGACATCCGTTTCAAGCTTTATAGAAGCGCCCGTCGTTTCTGCGATTTTCCTGCATTCGGCGACAAGTGCCGCGTCCGGGAAATACGCTTCCGGCGCGCAAGCGGTAAAATCCATGCCCATTTTTGCACAGCCCGCCATAAGAGAGTTACCCATATTATAACGCGCGTCGCCCATATATACAAGCTTTATTCCCGACAAACGGCCGAATTTTTCTTTTATCGTCAGGAAATCCGCTAAAATTTGTGTTGGGTGAGATTCGTTGGTCAGCCCGTTCCAAACGGGAACTCCGGCGTGCTTTGCCAAGCCTTCGACAATTTCCTGACCGTAGCCGCGGTATTCGATACCGTCGTACAAACGTCCGAGCACCCTCGCAGTGTCGGCTATGCTCTCTTTTTTCCCCATCTGGGAAGCGGCGGGATCCAGATAGGTGACGTTCATGCCGAGATCGTACGCAGCTACTTCAAAGCTGCAGCGCGTTCTTGTGCTGGTCTTTTCAAAAATCAGCGCTATGTTTTTCCCGCGGTGGATGTCGTGCGGGATACCGGCCTTTTTCTTCGCTTTCAGTTCGGACGCCAGATCGAGCAGATATGAGATTTCATCGGGTGTAAAATCGAGTATCCTTAAAAAGTTCCTGCCCTTAAGCTTCATGACACACCTCCTTGCATACGGATTTTATTATTGCGACGGCTTTTTCCAAAAGCTCGTCGGGTATATTCAGCGCCGGAAGCAGCCGCACTTTATTCTTCGCTTTAAGCGGCAGCACTCCGCGCGCCATACATTCGGAAATTATTAAGGAAGAATCGCCTTTTGTCTCTATGCCGAGCATAAGCCCCATACCCGTGACGCTGACAACTCCCTCCGCTGTGTTAAGCTCTTTTATGATATAATCGGATTTTATTTTAACCTCATCAAGCACTTTTTCGTCTATCCTCGACAATATGTTTACCGCGCCGGCGCAGCAGACCGGGTTCCCGCCGAAGGTGGAACCGTGCGTGCCGGGAGTAAAGGTATCCTTTACCTTTTCGCCGAGCAGCGTCGCGCCCAGCGGCAGGCCGCCCGCAAGCCCTTTGGCGGTGGTAATGATATCAGGATTTATGTCATAATTCATATATCCGTAAAGCTTCCCCGTGCGGCCGTTTCCGCACTGTACCTCGTCGGCGATGAGCAATATGTCATTTTCTTCCGCAAAAGCGGCAAGCCTGCCGACAAAGCCGCAATCGAGAGGAACCACGCCGCCTTCCCCCTGCACCGCCTCGATCATCACGGCGGCGACTGTGCCGTCCGAGCAGAAGGAGCGTACGGAGTGCATATCTCCGGCCTCCACATGAATAAAGCCTTCCGTAAGCGGAAGAAAATCCTTATGAAAGCTGTCCTGCCCGGTGGCGGCAAGGGTGGTTATCGTTCTTCCGTGGAAGCTGTTTTTCAAGGTGATGATATTGTATCTTTGCCTGCCGTATTTATCTGCGGCATATTTACGCGCGGCTTTTATGGCGCATTCGTTGGCTTCCGCGCCGGAATTGGAGAAAAAAACCTTTTTCATACCCGTGCGTTCGCAGAGCATCTTCGCAAGCAGCACATCCGGAGAGGAAAAATATAAATTAGAGGTGTGCTGGAATTTACCGAGCTGTTCGGTAATCGCGGCAATCCATTCCCTGTCGGAAACGCCGAAGGTATTCACGGCTATGCCGCCGCCGAAATCAATATACCCCTTGCCCGTGTCGTCATACAGCAGCGAGCCCTCGCCGCGCACTATCTGTACGGGAAAACGATTATAGGTATTGGCAATATACAGGCTGTCTTGTTCCTTGATATTCATTTATACAAAGCTCCTTTCGGTTCAGGCCGTGAACATGGTTCCCGTGCCTTCGTCGGTCAGCATTTCC
>JAQVQF010000077.1 GCA_028701715.1 Eubacteriales bacterium
ACAATTACATCTTTTAAATCGAGAAGTTTTGTGCTATTATCATTGCAGGGCATATTTTCGTCTCCGTTTCATGGTGTTTTGCAATTCCCATTTTAACGGATTCGATAAAAATATGCTCTACTTTTTTTGTTTCTTATTTGTAGATTATTTTCCTTTACCCCAACATTTATTATAGAGCCTTTTTATATAATTGGCGTAAAATGCAGTATACTTATTATATATAAAACAATAAAAACTAAGGGGCTGTGACGAAACAGTCGAAAAAAACAGAGCCGCAACACTACGAAAAGTAGTGCAAAGCGGCTCTGTTTTTGGTATAATTGAGTTGATGAAAAAACAACTAACCGAGAATAATTATCGCACATTTTCTCGGAATGTGCAACTGAAAATTGATGAAATTTCTGCGGAAAAGGTAATACCTGCAAACGACAGCGTGCGGCTCTTAGACCAAATCGTAGAGGAAATAGATTTAAGACCTCTCGAAAGAGCACTAAAACGCAGCGGTCGGAAGCACCGTACAAATCCCGTCACCATGTTGAAAATAATATTGTATTCCGCGATGGAACGCAAATACGCAAGCCGTCCCATAGACGAAGCCTGCTTGCGTGACATCAACTACATCTGGCTTTTGAATGGCGAGCCTGCACCAAGCTACAGAGCAATTTGCCGTTTCCGCAGTGAAGTTTTAAGCGAATGCAGCGAAGAGATATTTTATGAACTGATCCACAAACTGAAGGAACTGGGCGAAATAACATTTGAGCATTTGTTTGTAGACGGGACAAAGATTGAAGCCAATGCCAACAAATATAGCTTTGTGTGGCAGAAAAGCACAAATAAATACGAAAACAAAACAATTCAAAAGCTCGGAAAGCTGTTTGATGAATTATGCAATAAATACGGTATTATGGCGCAAACATCGGACGAGCTGCTGGCAATGCTGCATGAACGCAGCCACGCTCCCTTTGTACACGGCCGCGGAAAACGTAAAAGTGAGCTGCAGCGAGACATTGAACAGCTTGAGGAACTCATGGAACGTAAAGCAAAATATTCAGAATATCAGGAAATATTCAAAGGCAGAAACAGCTTTTCCAAAACAGACCCGGATTCTACCTTTATGCACATGAAGGAAGATCATATGAGAAACTCACAGCTGAAGCCGGGTTACAACATACAATTTGCAGTTGAGGGTGAATATATCACAGGAGTCGATGTATCCAGTGAACGAAGCGACCAGCTGACGCTGATCCCTTTGCTTGAAGAGATGGAGAAGCACAGTGTGACGTATGATGACGTGACCTGCGATGCAGGTTACGAAAGTGAAGAAAATTACACATACTTTGAAGAAAAAGAAACAGAATGCTACATAAAACCGCAAAATTACGAACGAAGCAAAACGCGAAAATTCAAAAACAATATGTGTCTGCGTGAAAACATGCCTTACGATGAAGCTTTGGATGAATATACATGTCAAAACGGCAGGAAGCTCAAAGCCGTTTATGAAGGTACGCGTAAAAGCAAATCGGGTTTTGAAAGCACTGTTACATATTACGAGTGCGAGGATTGCGCATCCTGTCCTCATAAAAAGAGCTGCACCCGTTCAAAGGGAAACCGTAAAATGCAGGTTTCCAAACGGTTCGTAGAACAACGCAAAAAATCATTGGAGCGTATCACCTCACCGATGGGAATCCTCTTGAGAACCAATCGTTCCATTCAATCCGAGGGAGCATTTGGCGTTGTAAAACAGGATTATGGCTTCCAGCGATTTTCGCACCGTGGCAAAAAGAATGTTTTTACTGAAATTCTGATCGTGGCAATGGGGTACAACATCAATAAATACCATAACAAAATTCAGGAAAATCGCACCGGTTCACAATTACACGAAAAATTTATTGCTTAGATAACATCAAAACAGAAAAGTTTTCCACAAAGGGTGCATACCCTTGCTTTGCTGTGCTCTAATTTCGGTGGCTGGCAGCACTTTTTCAACATTATTACCGTTTTTTGTCAATATGAAGGAGCTGTACGAAATTTTCATTTCGTCACAGCCCCCTTTTATTTTAACCTTTATCTTTTATCCTTTTGGATTAACCTCTGTCCGTAAACACGGGTTT
Source organism: Eubacteriales bacterium (assembly GCA_028701715.1). Taxonomy (GTDB): domain Bacteria; phylum Bacillota; class Clostridia; order Oscillospirales; family CAG-382; genus UBA1206. Next base: position 2,112 of record JAQVQF010000077.1, read on the forward strand.
GGCGTCGCCGTCTGATTCCGGTTTATAATACGGCTTAATCATATATGTGTCTATCACCGGGAAAACGCAGTACGCCGCAATAAAATAGATAAGACCTATGGTAAACAGAAAGGGTATCAGCACCCCGACCGACGGTAAAAACATAAATATATACACATTTATCAACACGGTTAAGGCGATTCCCAGCACCGCGCAGATATTCCGTTTAATTCCCAGCAGCGAGAAAATAAAGGCGTTTTTTATAAGCTTTGTGAGCTTCAGATCGAAGGTGATAAGCAGAAGATAAAAATACATGCGCATTATCAGATATATGGCGGTAAACGCTATTGTCAGATAGAAAAACAGCTGCAAATAATAGGTCACGCGGTTGGCTCCGTAAAAAAGCAGCGCATTGTAAAGCAAATAGCATATGCCTATGTCGAGAACGCCGACAATCAAGCCCTGCTTGAAATTCTTTTTTATCGAATACCAGAAATCATGCCATATAAAGAGATGATTGCGTCTGATGAAGCCCCTTGTGAGATATGCCATCCCAACATTGGAAAGACCGAAAGTGATTATGAGAGAATAACCGGAATAGATTAGGATTTTGGTCCAAATCGTCCATACCGATATATTCATCGTGACGCCGTATACACCCGCGTACGACAGGACGGTCGCGGATGAATTATCATACTGCAGCATGCCGTAAACCTGCTGGTACAGCGGCGAGGACGGCGTGGTGATGGTGTTGTTGGTATAGCCCGTAAACGTAAACAGAATCAGCAGCAGAGAAAAATTAATCAGTATAAATAATAGGCTGATTCTTGTTATATCCCCGAAACGGAATTTTAAGAAGGAAAAAAAATTAAAGAAATCGTATTTTCCGTTAAAATATGCCTGCTTTTTGGTTATCCCCTTGTCCTTTTTGTTTTTTGAAGGAGAAAAGAACGAAAAGATTTTATTGTCGCCGTTGCTTTCTTTGTCGTTGTTTTCGTTTTTATTCTTATTTTCGGCCACTACCGTACCATGCCTTTCATGCTCGAATAAGCCTTATGCGATATATTTATATTATTATGCTCTCGGATGAAATCTCATATAGCTCATTTTGACCTTGTCCTTCAAAAACTGTGCGTACCGCTGAGTAGAGGAAATGTCACTATGTCCGAGAATTTCCTGTATTTCGTGTATATCCGCGCCGTTTTCGAGCAAATGAGCCGCAAATGAATGCCGCAATGTGTGCGGGGTTATATCCTGCTTGATTTTTGCCTCGGCGGCGTAGAATTTCAATATCTTCCAGAAGCCCTGCCTTGTCATCCTTTCGCCCGATATGTTAACGAAGAGCGCTTTTTCTTCCGGATTTTCAATCAGCAGCTTTCTGGATTTTTCTATGTATTCCTGCAGGGATTTTACCGCGATTTTGTAAAGCGGTATAAACCTTGCCTTTTCATCGTCGCCCACCTTTAAAAACGGTATTGAAAAATTAACGTCCTCAATGTTCAACGAAATAAGCTCGGTAACCTTGATACCCGTGGCATAAAGCAGCTCAAGCATGGCTTTGTCGCGCATACCCTTTAAATCCCTTGTGTCCGGCTGGGAAAGCAGAAGATCTATTTCCTTATTGGTAAGTATATGAGGTCCTTTTTTTTCGGCCTTATCGTTATGTACCTCCTTCGCCGGATTGGTTTTCACAACGTTTTCTGAAAGCAGGAACTGAAAAAGGCTTCTCAACGCCGACAAAGAACGGCTGGCGGACGAAGCGGAAAGGCCTGTGTCGGCAAGCCATTTTTTAAATTCGAACACCTTTACGACAGTGATTTCGGTATAAAAGGCCGTATTTATTCCGTTGGTGAATTCTTCGAATTTCGTTAAATCCCTTCTGTATGCCTGAAGAGTATTATCCGAGGAATCCTTTGTCTGTTTTAAAAAATCCAGGTACGCGTTTATCCCGCCTGTTATCCTGTTTCTCACGTCGTTCATTTTTTAGCCTTTCGCTATGCGGCAAAGCCCGCGGCAACACCGTACAGCATTATTATTATCACATATATTATTGTTTTTACCGAAAGAGATATTACATTATGGGGTTTGAAAATCTGTTTTATACCGTATTTCGCTTTATCGTAGGAAAGGTAAATTTCCGTTTCATATAAAATCGAAAAGAAAATAAAAACCGTAATAAGCATCAATGCGTAAAAATTCCGTTGCATTCCGAAGAACAAACCCGCCTTTAACGCCATATATGCGGAAAAAGCCAACGCAACGGCGGGACAGAATATCGTAAACGCGGATATAAACATCGTAAGCGCGGCGAGGAGTAAAAATCTGATACCACCGGAAATATATATGCCCCCGGCGCTTTTTTCCTGTATAAGGCCGAACAATCCGTCGCTGTCGGCGGCGGCAGCGTATTTCTGTGTAAAGCAGAAGCCCATAAAAATCATCGCCACATTCAGGAATAAAAGCATTATATATAAGCTTCTGCGCCGGGCAAAATATTTATCGGTCGGCTTTTCTTTTTTTTTCTTCGGCACGTACGGCACGATCGCCAGAATTTCTTTATTATCCATAACGTATAATGCACTCCCTCATACGTTACAGAATATTCGGACATGCCCTGAAATATTACTTATGCCTTCGTTAGTTCTTGCGTTATTTCATTCGCGCGTACCGTACATGCGTTCATCGCTGCTTTAATATCGGCTTCAAAATTACCTTCATAGAGCTTTTCAAGCGCCTTCAAGGTCGTACCGTTGGGGGATGATACTTCCTCTATCAGCCTTTCAATGCTCTTTCCCGAACGCCTTACCATTTGTACGGAGCCTTCCACGGTTTTCAATATAAGCGGCAAAGCGTTTTCCTTCGCTATTCCGTTTTCCTCCGCGCCGTCAAGCATGGCTTTGATAAACAGATAAACGTAAGCCGGAGATGAGCCGTTTACGGATATAATACCGTTCATCTGTGATTCCTCCAGCACGGTTATAACCGCTATTTCCGAAATGATACGGCATATGTATTCAAAGCTTTTTTTGTCTGTAATATCATTCTTGGATATCGCCACCGCTCCCATACCCACCAGCATCGGTGTTGACGGCATGGTTCTTATCACCGGCGCTTCAAAGCCGAGACAGGAATTTATATAGGAAATCGGCACGCCGGCGCATACGCTGATGAAGGTTTTCCCTTTCAATTCAATTCCGGAATCCTTAAGTCCGTTTAATGCTTCGCTTACCTGATATGGCTTGACGCATATAAAAACATAATCGGCTGCGGCTATATCGTTGCAGCTTTTTGCTTTTATGACGTTGATATCCTTGTAATTATCATATTGACCTGTATATTTGTCGAAAATTATTATGTTACCTTCCGGCAGTATTCCCGTCGTAATGAATCCCCTGATAAACGCGGACGCTATATTGCCCGCTCCGACAAACGCCACAACCGGGATCGCTTTATTTTCCATTTTATATATATACCTCATCTTAAATTAGTCGGAAATAAACGCCGTAAACACATAAACACACCGAATAAATCCGGCGTTTTACGCTTAGCTTCCCATGCTTTGGGGTTAACTTTTTGCGGTTAACAATAATATATACCATCTTCAGAAAAAATTCAATACCTTTCCGATAATTTGTAAAATATTGTACATTATGACCAATGATTATGTAAATTGCATTATGTCAACCTTGTGAACCGTTCCTCATATTGTGCCTCGGTCGGCCGTATATTACAAGATATTGAATTGTTATTGCCATAAGGCTTTATTTTATATCAATCACGGCTTGGCATAATATACAAACCGAAATGAGCAAAATCGCCGTTTTACCGTTTTGATGCGTAAAACCGTTTTGTGTTTATGTGCATTCTCTTTCGGCGAAATAAAAACGGCTCCGTCCGCTTCTGCGTTTTATGGGGTAATATCTTTTCATATTACCGCAATCATACGCTATGCGGGGAGCCGTTTACATTTTCAGTTACAAGTACGTTTAATTTGATTTAACCGATAACAGACTTCTGTCTATTTTTTCTTCTTTAAAAGTATGAACGCAACCGCCGCGCCGATTATTATAACCGCGCCGGCCGTAATAAGTATATATAAAAGCGTGTTTCCGGTTTTGCCGGTGTCGCCTTCGGAAGTCGGAGAAGATTGCTCGGCCGCTTGTATGTTGTTAATGACAAGCTCGTTTCCCTCTCCGAGGCAGTCGATTATATAAATCGATGAATCTATTTCCGCGAGCTGCGTGCAGGCGAGATCTCCGTCGGTGTCAATTTTAATTTTGGTGCTGTCGCATGCGGCGATACATTTAAAAGGAATTATCACATAGAAATCGTCGGATGTGAAGCCGCTTTCGAGAAGATTTTCGGAATCAAGATCCGCGGTGCACATTATAACCAGGGTGCCGATTTCGGCATTGTTTTCGTCAAGAATAACGTTCTGCGCTTTTTCGCAATTCCCAGTCCACGCCGCGGGAAGCTGTATCGAACCGAAGGTGACATAGGAGTCGCTTTGCTCCTCGTTTTCTTCCGGCTCGTAAGTATCGTATATTACCGAAAGATAAAGAGGATCGTAATCGACCTTGATATTTATGCCGACAAAACCCGTTTCGTTGGTTATGTCCTTAATGCTTACTTTAACCTCGAAGGTTTCGCCTACCGTAAATTCTGCGGTTTCTGTTTCGATTCTTGTTTTAAACTGGAGCTCGTCTTCCGCCGCGGCGGAAACGGTGTTTAGCACAAAAACCGTAATAAGCAGAGTAAAAACAAGAAACGTAAAAAATATTTTTTTAGTTTTCATTCACATTACATCCCCATACATATTTTTTAACATTTTATCACATCGGGCATAAGTTTGTCAAGATAAATAAAGTCGAATTTAAAAGCATCGAATTATTTTAAGCTTTAAACGGTAGCCGTCAATAGTAAATTATCAACCGTCAGAGGTCGATTTTTCGCGTGTAACGGAATACACTCTGGTGAAAACATATAAGGCAAGAACTATATCAACCGCCGAAAACAATATATATTTATCCAGCTGCGGATTCCTGATGGTTATATAAAGATTGGGCACCGAATAGAGCAGCATTGTAAACATGCAAAGATAACCGATGCCGAGATATGTTCTCATCGCCGTCGTGCCGAAAGAGGTTTTTCCCTCATATACCATAAACAGCATGAGCAGCATAAGGCTCATAATATGAAACACCACGGCGGAATTACCCGGACGGCTGTTTTGCTCGACAAAATCCACAAGCAGCCTGACTATAGCATACATTGCCGGAATAAGCCGCATAAACGGTATAATGTGTTTTTTCATGCCGTTTTTCGCAAGCGCAAGATATAAAAACATCACGGACGCTAATATCATCATAAGGCTTATGGCAAACTTGCCTGCCTTCATATTATCGGTCGTAAGAAACATATAGGAATAATACAAGCCCGTTGACATAAGCATAAAACCGCACAGCGCGGAGGAAAATACCACCGGGGATGTTTCCATATCTATAAGCTTGTCGGCTTTTTTACCGATAATGAAAGCAAGAACGCAAAACGCGAGAGCAAAACAGGCGCTGAATATGACAAAGCCTATTGTTTCGCTGTTGCGTGCAATAAAATAACCTCCGGTGCTGTCGATTTCAATGTTTTTTTCAACAACGCCGATCCTTATGACGGAAACAAGCAGCGATACCGTAAGCACTGCAAGAGCGGAAATTTTGTATATGCTCCAATTGCGATTCATAACTGTAACCAAGCCTTTCGTCATATTCCGTTTTATATACCGTTTACTGCTAAGCGTAAGCATAAAAACCGAAACGGTATAAAATCACGGATTTGACCTTCTGTGTCTTTAAGGTATATTATACAACTTTCAGCTTTGATTGTAAATCTTATTAACGAAAATTTCCATATTGTTCAAATTTTATTGAAAATCCGAAGCCGTAAAAAATCCACGCCGTAAAAACCTTTTTAATATTATGATAAATCGGCTTTTTTCTTTTGCTTTATCTTATACATTTCGCGGTCTGCCGCTTCCATAAAGGATTTCGCGGTGTCGCTTTTTTTGAAAAGAGAGTAGCCCATGCTGATTTGAAGATTATAATCCACAATTTTTCTGTTGTTGAATTCAATCAGGCTTAATTCAATGCTTTTTATTAAATCGTCTATTTCGGCAGTTTTCGTTCTTTCGCCTATTATAATAAACTCATCGCCGCCCATTCGCGCTATAAAATCCATATCCTTTCGGCATGACAAACGCAGAATATCGGCGGTATGCGAAAGCGCCGTATCCCCGCTCATATGACCGTATACATCATTTATTTTTTTAAAGCCGTCCAGGTCTAAAATAACGGCGAACATTAGGGTGTCGCCGCGCCACGACTGCAGTCTGCGTTCCAAGAATATATCAAGGTGTCTTCTGTTGTTTAATCTCGTTAAGTAGTCGGTCGAAATAACACCGTTTTGCAAATTTATATATATATAACCGCAGACAAGCGCGGTGGTGATCCAAATAAGCGAAACCCCGAAATATAAAACCTGCAGCAAGACGGCGGCAATAATGACGGTAAAAAATATCAATAGGGGCAAATCGATATATTTGGTCTTATGCCAGCCGTTTTTAATAATATCGCATATCACTATTATATTTGCCGCCAGCAGATATATAAAGCATATAAACACCATAACGTTAAAAAAAGCTCCACGTGTATAACGGTTGTCGCCGCTTATCGAAAAAAACCAGCCTGTGAAGGGACTTAATACCGTCATTACGAAGCTGATGGCGGCCGGAATGCAATAATAAGGCAAACGTTTAAGCAAGCCCGATCTGCTTTCGTATAATTTACAGTCAGCATACATGAGACACAACATACACATTAAAGGATTTAAAACGTAGTATACGACTGTAACAAAAATATTAAAGGTTCTTAATCCGGCTGCTTGGCTTCCGTCCGCCAACCACATCCCGGTGTCGAACAGAAGCACTATCAGATTTGTCAGCATAACTATATTGAAAATCCGTTGATCAAAGGTTAATTCGTTGAACTTTTCCGAATTTTTATTAGTCAGCATAAAAAGCAGGAATGCCGCACCGACAATATTAACTTCAGCATATAATATACTCAACAAATCAAAAACCTCCTTACCGTTTAGCTTTCAATCTTATTTTCGCTTTTATTTAAATATACGGCATGATTATATAAAATACATTATACCCCACATTTTAATATAATCAAGTGTGCTTTTACTTATTTCTGTATAAAATAATAGCTTTTACTAAAAAATCGTTTTTTTACCGGCAATAAAAAATAATTTTATGATAAATGAGAAAAACATATTGACAAATTTTGATTTGACACATATAATAACATTATAACATATCAAATATTTTTGAAATGAGTTAATAGTATGCTTAATATTTATGAAAATCAAGCAAAGGTTTTTAAAGCGTTTTGCGATGAAAACCGACTTAAAATCCTGGAAATGCTACGCGGA